>CAKSEF010000052.1 GCA_934446465.1 uncultured Oscillospiraceae bacterium | reverse complement strand
GTTTAAGGAGCATTATAAAAAGAATAAAACGAACAAAACATCGCCTTATGACGGCGTGCCGGAAATGATGCGCGGTCTTATGGAGAACGGATATAAAATAGCAGTAGTTTCCAACAAGCAGGACGATGCGGTCCGCGCGCTTTCGGAGCTGTTTTTTTCAGACTGCGTTTCGTTTGCCCTCGGCAGTTCGGACGATGCAGCGAAAAAACCTGCACCGGATATGGTATATAAGGCGCTGTCGGTTCTCGGCTCGTCAGTTTCCGAGGCGGTATTTATCGGCGACTCGGAGGTGGACGCTGAAACGGCAAAAAATGCAAACATGCCCATAATAGGAGTATCGTGGGGCTTTCGCGGTGAGAATATTCTGGCATCTGCCGGAATCCGGCACATTGCCCGCAAACCGTCGGATATACCCGATATAATAAAAAAACTGTAAAAGGAGGACATCTGCCATGGACGGAGACGGCGGCGACGACGGCGGTAATAATTATACATACTGTTATTATCTCCACTGTGATAAGCAAATTCTGCATAACAGACTGAAATTGTAGTTTCTGTTTTGCATCATCACAAAAAATATAAGGAGATAAAAAATGACAGGGAATATATTAACCGCAATTATTGCTTTGACTGGTCTCATCATAATGTCTGCCTATTTTTCGGCAACTGAGACGGCGTTTTCATCGCTTAACAAGACGCGTCTCAAAACGCTCGCGGAAAAGGGCAACAAACGCGCACAGCTTGCTTGCAGGCTCTCGGAGGATTACGACAAACTGATTTCGTCAATCCTGATAGGAAATAACATCGTAAACATTTCGGCGGCATCAATCGGAACGGTGCTTTTCGTTCGGCTTTACGGAAATATCGGCGCAACGATATCGACGGTGGTAATAACCGTTGTGGTGCTAATCTTCGGAGAAATATCCCCGAAGAGCCTTGCAAAGGACGCACCGGAGAGGTTCGCCTTGTTTTCGGCACCGATTATACGCATTCTCATTTGGATTCTCACCCCGATTAACGCAGTCTTTTCTCTTTGGAAGAGACTTCTTTCACGCCTGTTCAGGCTCAATCCGGATACAAAGATGTCTCAGGAAGAGCTCCTGATGCTCGTGGAGGAAGTATCAAAAGACGGAAGTATTGATGAAGAAGAGGGTGAACTTCTAAAAAACGCAATAGAATTTACGGAGCGCTCCGCAGAGGATATCCTTACCCACAGAACGGACATTGAGGCGGTTTCCGCAGATGCGTCAAAAGAAGAAATAGCGGAAATGTTTTCAAAGACAAAGTATTCAAGGCTTCTTGTGTACCGAGATACTATTGACGATATTGCAGGGGTAATTCACCAGAAAAACTTTTATACGGGAAGCGGAATTACAACCCTCGGCGTGAAGGACATAATAACGCCCGTATTGTTCGTACTGAATACCGAAAAAATCAATTCGCTCCTTCAGAAACTTCAAAAATCAAAAACACACGTTGCCGTTGTCCTTGATGAGTACGGCGGAACGTGCGGAATTGTAACCATGGAGGATATACTTGAAGAGCTTGTCGGAGAAATATGGGATGAACACGACGAGATTACGGAGAGCTTCAAAAAACTTTCCGAGAATTTGTACTGCGTCGATGCGTCAATAGACCTCGACGATTTTTGCGAGTTTTTCGATGTTAAGATTGAGTCCGAATCAGCTTCGCTTGTGGGGTGGGCAGCCGATATGCTCGGCGAAATTCCGAAGGCGGGGGACTCGTTTTCATACGAAAACCTTGACATAAAGGTAAGAAAGACGGAATCGCACAGGATTGAAGAAATAGAAGTGAACGTGAACGAACCCGTTGCGGCAGAAGAATAAAAAAGAGGCGGCTTTAGCCGCCGTCTGATAAGAAAGCATTGGTTTTGAAACCGTATTTTAAGTAAATACTTCATAAACAGACCACCGTATACGTCAGTATTACGGCGGTCTGTTTTCTTGTCTTTTTCTTAAACTCCGATTTCCGAAACTGATTTGCATCATGGAAACAAAATTTTTTGCCGAAGAAATTCACCAAAAGGATGTTTTTCAGGGCCATACTCCTTAAACTCGGGCTATAACAATAGACCTGATTTGTCGAGAGTTTTCACTCAAACGGCACTGCCCTCATAAATTATATATGAGGTGGTCATATGAACAGCACGGTCATCATGGCGCTCATTGCTACTCTCGGAACATGGTTCATAACAGCATTGGGCGCCGCGACGGTCATTTTTTTCAAGAACACAAATCAAAAGATATTAAATCTCATGCTCGGATTTGCGGCGGGGGTTATGATAGCGGCAAGCTTTTGGTCTCTGCTGCAGCCTGCAATCGAACGCGCGGAGGAATACTTAACGCTCCCCGCATGGCTTGTTGCGTCAATCGGCTTTTTGCTTGGTGCTCTTTTTATGTGGGCATCCGATAAGGCGGTTACTTATGCACAGAGGAAAATAGGAAACGACTCTGCACCGAAAACCGAAAAGCTTAATCGGATTATACTCCTTGTGCTGTCAATCACTCTTCACAATATACCCGAGGGGCTTGCCATAGGAGTTGCATTCGGAGCTCTCGGCGGTGCAGGGTATACTGCGGAAGCAATGATGGGAGCGGTTTCAATAGCAATCGGAATAGGGCTTCAGAATTTTCCCGAGGGTGCGGCAGTTTCCCTCCCGCTCAGGCGAGAAGGCTTTTCCATGTCAAAAAGCTTTTTAATCGGTCAGGCATCTGCGCTTGTCGAACCGATAGCGGGAGTTATAGGTGCGCTTTTGGTTGTCCGTATGCAGACAATTCTGCCGTATGCCTTGGCGTTTGCGGCAGGCGCGATGATTCTTGTTGCCGTGCATGAGCTTATACCGGAGTGTCAGCAGAACCAGAAGGCAAGCCCGTATTTTGCCACAATGGGAATTGTTTTCGGATTTACGCTCATGATGCTGCTTGATGTTGCGCTCGGCTAAAGTGTAATTTGCCGAAATTTATATGCTTATACTCCATAGGCAAAGGAGAGCCGAACCGCATGGAATTCAACTCTCCCTTGCCTAAAGAAACCGCCGTATACTTAAGTATTACGGCGGTGGCTTTTTTATTATTTCGGGGAATCGAGGTCCTCTTTTGCTATCTGCTTGAAGAAGTCAAAATATCCCCATTCATAGAACTGCTTTACAAGCGCAACGGGTATTGGCATGAACATACCGATTATTCCAAAGAGCTTTAGTCCGATATACATCGAAAAGAGTGTAACGAGCGGATGAAGCCCTATATGATTTCCGACGATTTTCGGTTCAATCATATTTCTCACAACAACGACAACACCGTAGAGGACTGCAAGCCCGATGGCAAGGAAGTAATTCCGCGAAAACAGGCAGATAACCGCCCACGGCATTAAAATCCAGCCTGTGCCGAGAATCGGGAGTGCGTCGATTATTGCAATAACCGCACCAACCAGAACAGCATTTTTCACACCGAGAATCGCAAGACCGAGAGAAAGCTCAACAAAGGTTATGCAAAGCAGGACGAGCAGCGCGCGCAGATAGCTCACGAGAGTAACGGAAACATGTTCCTTTGTCTGGCGGAAACGCAGTCGCCATTTCAATGGTGTTTTCTCCGCTATAATATGCTTTATGTTGTGGTAATCCGAGCTTAAGAAATAGGTTGACACTATGGCCGCAATAACGAAAATCATTGCCGAAGGAAGAGAGGTTGCAAAGCTCGTCGCATACGAGGCAACGGGGCCTATGAGGTTTTTCAGCGCGGAAACTATTTCAGAAAGCCATCTCTCGGCATTGCCGTAAATAAAATCCTGAGCCTCGAGAGGGAGCTTAGAGAGGACATCCACGAACATTCCGTTCAACTTGTCGACAAGCGCATTAACATCGAGCCCGCGCAATATATCAAACAGTGCGATAAGCGCGTTAAAAAGCTTTGATATTCCGAAGTAGAGGAGCGTTCCGATTACACCATAAAACAGTATAGTAAAAACGGCGCTCGCGAGCGGGCGCGGGAACTTGAGTTTTTTTACGAAAAGTTCAACCGGCTTTTCTATGAGACGTGAAAAAATAAAGGCGATTATAAACGGTGCGAGAATACCGAGCGCATATTTAAATATGAGCCATACGAGAAATATTGCAAGAGCACTGTACAGCATATAAACGAAAAAGCGCAAATGTCTGTTTTCCGGCATAAAGCTTCACCTCATGGTACATTATACAACAACACCTATGTAAATAAAAGGGTTTTTTCACAGAATTAAACAAAAAACAAAAAACTTCCGTAAAAGCTTGCATTACGGGGGAAAGTGTGGTATCATAATATCCGTGCTGAGAAAACAAATGACCTTGTAAGGGGGATATTTCGTGAAAGACAGGCACAGATATTATATAGTAAGGGCGGAAGCTCTCCCCGAAGT
Organism: uncultured Oscillospiraceae bacterium; assembly: GCA_934446465.1. Classification (GTDB taxonomy): domain Bacteria; phylum Bacillota; class Clostridia; order Oscillospirales; family JAAYXM01; genus CAKSEF01. Next base: position 8,011 of record CAKSEF010000052.1, on the reverse strand, counting down.
TCTGATAAAAACGGTTGAGGCCAAGGAGTATATTTCCTCCGGGCGTGCTAAAACTGTAAATGATGCGGTGAACCTTGCGGGAATGAGCCGAAGCGCGTTCTATAAATACAAGGATTGGATTTCCCCGTTCCGCGATATGTCAACGGGCGGAGTCATCACATTTTCCATGCTCCTGCGCGACGAGCCGGGTATTCTTTCCCGTATTCTCGGATTATTCGCGGAAAACGGGGCAAATATTCTTACGATACATCAATCAATCCCGTCAGGCGGAAAGGCGCCCGTTACCATTTCATCGGATACCGCAAAGATGGAAATAAGCCTCGACAGCTTTATAGAAAAAGCAATGGGGCTTGAGGGTGTTATAGAGTTCGGTCCGCTTGCGGGAGAGCAGAAAGGAGAAACAACATGGCAAAAATAGCAGTTTTGGGTTACGGGACAGTCGGTTCGGGAGTCGTCGAGCTTATGGAGACAAACGCGGCGACAATTGCAGAGAATACAGGCGAGGCGATTGACGTTAAATATATTCTCGATATCCGTGATTTTTCAAACGACAAGAATGCGTCTAAGTTTGTGAAGGATTTCTCGGTTATTGAAAATGACCCCGAGATTTCTGTGGTAGTGGAAACAATAGGCGGGACGAACCCGGCTTACGATTTTACAAAGCGCGCGCTTCTTGCGGGAAAAAATGTTGTTACATCAAATAAGGAGCTTGTCGCAAAACACGGCGCAGAGCTTATAGCTATTGCAAAAGAGAGAAACTTAAACTATCTGTTTGAGGCATCTGTCGGAGGCGGAATACCGATAATACGTCCCATAGCTCAGTGTCTTGCGGCAAACGAACTTGATGAAATATACGGTATTTTAAACGGAACGACAAATTATATACTCACACGCATGATTAAGGGTGGGCTTACATTTGAAAAGGCTCTTGCGGAAGCACAGGAAAAAGGCTATGCAGAGCGCGACCCGAGCGCCGATATTGAGGGGCACGACGCTTGCAGAAAGATATGTATACTTGCGTCTTTGGCATTCGGCCGCCATATTTACCCCGATTTCATATCCACGGAGGGGATTACGAAGGTAACGCTTGAGGACGTAAGGCTTGCGGAGTCGGCGGGATATGTAATTAAGCTCCTCGGCCGCGCAAAGCTCGGAGAGGACGGAAAGGTCTATGCCTTTGTCGGACCGCACCTCGTAAAGAAAGAAACACCGATTGCATCGGTTGAGGACGTCTATAACGGAATAATGGTTCACGGAAATATGATAGGAAACGTCATGTTCTACGGCGCGGGCGCGGGAAAATATCCCACGGCAAGCGCGGTTTCGGCCGATGTTATCGACGCCGTAAAGCATATAAAGGCGCGTAAATATCTCGATTGGAAAGACGCGGGCAAGGAAGCGGTCGGCGATATGTCAAAGTTTGTTTCACGCTTCTATGTCAGGATTGCGGGCGAGAACGCAAGGAGTGCCGCGGCACAGGCGTTCGGAGATGTCGAGTTTGCGGACAACGGACACGATACGGCGTTCATAACCGTACCCGTTTCGCAGGCGGAGTTTGATGAAAAGCTCCTGCACCTTGAAGAAAAGTGCAAGGTAATGTCAAAGATGCGTGTTCTTTAATACTATATACTAAAAAGCGGATTATTCCGAAAAGGAGAAAGAATAAATGAGTCTTATTGTTCAGAAGTTCGGCGGCTCGTCAGTCGCGGATACAGAGCGCCTCATGAACGTCGCGGACATCGTTACAAAGACGTTCGCACGCGGAGACGATGTAGTTGTAGTTGTATCCGCTCAGGGCGACACGACCGATGACCTCATCGAAAAAGCGCGTGAAATTAACCCGAATCCGTCAAAGCGTGAGATGGATATGCTCCTTGCGAACGGCGAGCAAATTTCCATTTCGCTCCTTGCTATGGCAATCGAGAAGCTCGGCTTCCCTGTAATCTCACTTACGGGCTGGCAGGCAGGTATGCAGACGGATATGACCTACGGCGCCGCGAGAATACAAAAGATTAACACGGAGCGCTTAAAGCTTGAAATATCAAAGCGCAGAATAGTGATTGTCGCGGGATTCCAGGGCATAAACAGGTTCGAGGATATAACGACACTCGGGCGCGGCGGCTCGGACACATCAGCAGTCGCACTTGCTGCGGCTCTCGGCGCAGACCTCTGTCAGATTTATACCGATGTTGACGGTGTGTATTCGGCAGACCCGAGAATAGTGGAAAATGCAGTCAAGCTCAATGAAATTACATACGATGAAATGCTTGAGCTTGCCTCTCTCGGTGCACAGGTTCTGCACAACCGTTCAGTTGAAATGGCGAAACGCTTCAATATTGACATGGAAGTTATTTCAAGCTTTACAAGAAATCCCGGAACAAAGGTTAAGGAGGCACACAAAATGGAAAAAATGAACGTAAGCGGAGTAGCCCGCGATATGGATATAGCGCAGATTTCACTCATGAATCTGAAGGACGCTCCCGGCGTAGCGTATAAAATATTCTCCGTGCTTGCAAAGGCAGGCGTGAATGTAGATATTATTATCCAGTCAATCGGGCGCGACGGAACGAAGGACATCGCATTTACGGTTTCACATTCAAATCTTAAGCTTGCACAGAAGCTCATTGAGGACAACCGCGAGAAAATCGGCTATGAGCGCATACTCGTCCGCGAGGACCTCTGCAAGGTTTCGGTTGTCGGAGCGGGCATGGTAAACAATCCCGGCGTTGCCGCAATGATGTTTGAAGCGCTCTCTTCCGCGGGAATTAACATAAATATGATTTCAACAAGTGAAATCAAGGTTTCCGTCCTCATTCCGAAGGAGGACTCGGAACGTGCGCTGCGCGCAGTTCATGACAAGTTCTTTTAAAATTAAGAAAGCAAATGACCGTATTCGCCGAAAATGACGGATACGGTCATTATTTTTGTAATAAAGCGCTGTCCGCTCAAATATAATTAAACAAAAAGAACTAAAAGGAGAGAGCGGAATGGAGCTGAATACTTCAAAAAAGAAGATTGTGCAGTATTGCACGGTGTTTTGCGGAACTTCAACATATGAGGAAAACACGGAGATGATAGTTCCCGACCAGAGCCCCGATATACTTCGAATAATCGACGGCTGCGGATCGGCATATATAAAGGACAAGAATGCACGTGCGGGCAAGGTGGACATCAGCGGAACAATAAAGGGCGCGGTTCTTTATGCCGTGGAGGACGACTGCGAGGTAAGAAAACTAACGGTTACTATGCCGTTTGCATACATAATTGACGGAAACGGAATAACGCAGGATTCAAAGATTTTGGCGCGCGCACGGCTGCGCTCGCTTGATGTGCGTGAGCTGAATCCGAGAAAAGTTGCGGTTCAGGCAACAGTTGAGGTCGAGGTATGCGCATATGAATTGAGAGAGACAGAAATTTGCGACTCAGTAAACGACGGCGAAAAATACGGCGTATGCACAAGAAAGAGAAGCGTCGGAATGTACTATCCCGAGTTTATCAGAGAAAAGAGCTTCACGATAAGCGAAGATATAGAGCTTAGCGGAAATGCAACCCATATGCGCGAAATACTGTTTGATAAGGCGGATATCTGCCCGACAGATACGAAGGTAATCGGCAACAAAGCTATTTTGAAAGGAAACACATCGATTCAATGCGTGTACACAATGGAGGACGGAACAGTTGAAAGCGCGGAATACGAGCTGCCGTTCTCGCAGATAATCGACATTGAGGGTATGCGCGACGAACATGACCTGAAGGCTGAGCTTACGGTTTCGGGAACAGAGCTTGAGGTTTCCTATGACGCTGCGGGTGAGACAAGGTATATAACCGTCAATGTTATGGCAGATGCGTGTATTCTTGCCTGTCTTTCTGAAAATACAGACATAATTGACGATGTTTACAGCACAAAATATGAGCTTGAGACAGAACTATCCGAACAGGAATATCTAAGCCTCTGCGAGAATACGGATAAACGTGTTGCGGTGTCTGAAACGATTGAGACGGGAACACCGATAAAACAGGTACTGTTCGTGAATGTTTCGGTAATGCCGTCCGTGCGCCGCCGCGAGGAGAACGGTGAGGTACTTGCAAACGACGCATTCATAACGGTTATGTACACGGGCGAAGACGGAGGAGTATACTCGGCAAAGAGAAAAACCTGCGTAGTATGCCCGCTTGCGCTTCGCGAAAGCCATAATTATTCATCGAATGTGGCGGTACGGGGAAAAACGTCGTCCGTGGGTGCGGATAACGAGATAAATGTTCGCTTTTTCGCAGATTATGATATATGCGAGACTGAGGAAGAGCGCGTATCGGCAGTGCTCGGAATAAATGTCGATGAAGAGAATAAAAGAAACGCGGAAAACACCGCAAGTATAAGCGTTATGCGCCTCGAACGGGATACCGAGCTGTGGGAACTCGCAAAAAAATATGCCACGACAGTTGAGGAAATATGCGAGGCTAATGAAATTTCGGACAGTCGGTCGGCTCCTGCGGGAAGGATGATACTTGTTCCTAAATCACGTTAGGAGGATAGGGAATGCTTTCTGCAATACTCATCATTGCGGCGGCTGTTTTCACGGCGGAGCTGGGAGATAAGACACAGCTTCTCATAATCGGGCTTGCGTCAAAGGAAAAGGTGTCGGATATAATAATCGGGACGTCGGTTGCCACGATTATTTTGAACGCTATGGGCGTGTATCTCGGCGTTATGATATCCGGTTTTGTCAGAATGGAAATGATTGACCTTGCCGCGGGTTTTTTCTTTCTTGTATTTGCATATCTCTCGCTGTGCGGCGACGATAAAGCCGAAAATGTGAAAAAGGTTTCGGGTATCGCAGCGGTGAGCATCGGGGCAATGTTCTTTACCGCAGAGCTCGGAGATAAGACACAGCTTGCCGCAATGGCATTTGCCGCATCCAATCCCGATATGAAGCTCGGTGTATTCCTCGGCGCAACAATAGGAATGTTTCTCGCCGACGGGGCAGGGCTTGTTGCGGGGGCACTGCTCGGCAAAAAACTTCCGCAGAATGTGTTTTCATATCTTGCGTTCGCGGTATTCCTCGTTTTCGGAGCAGTTTCAATATACCGTTCCGTAAGCGTTCTTGCTCCGGATATGGCGGTAAAGACGGTTGCGGGAGTGATGACGGCATACCTTGCCATAGTTGCGGTATCACTTGCCGCACGGCATGAAAGCGCAAAAAAACACGGTCAGTTATGACCGTGTTTTTTTATTTAAAGGTCGAGCGTCAAATCGCCGTCCTTAATTTTACCGAGACGCTTCAAAATTATGTAGAAAACGTAGGTAAGTATTGCGGGAAGGATAAAGTGGAGCAAAAGCACTTCCAAGAGAACGGGGAGGGAGAACCCCATAACAGTGAATGTGTTTATCTGCCCGACGAGTCCGCTCGTGCCCATGCCTGCTCCGGCGGGATTGTTTTCCATGCGGAAAACGAGAGTGGATATCGGGCCGAGTACTGCAGAGGATAGAATCGGCGGGAGAATAGTCCAGAAATTCTTGAGAATATTCGGAACCTGAAGCATAGATGTTCCAAGGCCCTGAGCAACAAAACCTCCGAATTTGTTTTCCTTATAGCTCATAACGGCAAAGCCTATCATCTGGGCTGAGCATCCGACAGTGGCGGCACCTGCGGCAAGACCGCTTAAGTTAAGTGCTACGGCAAGCGCGGCGCTTGAAATGGGTGCGGTGAGAACAACGCCCATAATAACGGAGATTACAATTCCCATAAGGAACGGCTGAAGCTCTGTCGCGCGCATGATAACCTCGCCGAGTCCCGTCATAAGGAAGCCGACAAGCGGAGCGACCGTCTTTGCCGCGATAAGTCCGATAATAAGAGTTGTGCCGGGGGTTACGATTATATCGAGCTTGGTTTCCTTGGAAACCGCTTTTCCGAATTCGCAGCCTATTGCGGCGGTAATGAACGCGCCGGCAGGACCGCCGTTGCCCATTGCACCGAGAGTACCCGTAACAATTCCGCAGAACAGAACGAGCGGGGGCGCACCGAGCGCATATGAAACAGCAACGCCGATTCCCGCGCCCATAAGCCCCATGGTAGTCTTACCGAGCTCAATCAAAAGAGTGCAGATGCTGTTCTCTCCCGCAAGAATGGCAACCTGCTCGCCTATCGTCTTTATAATAAGGCCGATAATCAGTGTGGAAAATAGACCGAGCGCCATATAACTGAGTGCGTCAAGTCCGTAGCGCTTGAATGAGACCTCAATGTTTTTACGCTTGAGAAACTCTTTAAACTTATTCAAGACAATCCCTCCAAAATGTAATTAGCAATATTATATCATATTTTGTCGCAAATTCAAAGGAGAAAAAAACGGGGAATTATCCGATGATTTTGAGCATTTTACCGATAAGCGCGGGCACAAACTCCGCATTTCGCGGATAATCGCCGAATGTGATGGAAAATCCGGCTTCTTCATCAATCATCTTAATCACCGCGTCACGCCCTATTTTCTGTTCGAGCGCACGGCATACGCGCATATCGTCAAGAGCTTCCTTGAATATCTTTGCGCGCATTGAAGGGACAGGTCCGAACGGATACGGATATACGGAGAACGGGTCTCCCGAGGGGAACGAGCATTCCGCCGAGGTTGTCGTGAACGGATTGATTTTATAGTACGACGTTTTTCCGTAGTAGAAGTTATATCCCCACTGCAAAAAGCCTTTGATTCCGAATTTATACATCTGCAAACCGAGGATTCTGTTTCTGTATGCGGGCATGGCGAGCAGTCTGTTTCCGACCTTGACCGTTTGCAGACAGCAGTAATATGTCCAAAGGTTCTCGACATTGTGTTCAAGGAACTTGCCGATGTGATCATTTGCGCACACGGGCGTTTCCACGAGACCTTTTTCATAGAACGTATAGTCGGAAAGTGCGTCCATGAATTTTGCATCGGGCAGAAGCTCCTTTGCTATGCGTGTCGCGGCAGAATACGACTCTATATGCTGCTCTGTCGGCTCATCGGAAATATGGAAATAGCACCTTTCAAAAACTCCGGCATCTTTAAGGTGTCGGCTGAGAGCGGGCAGGAACTGCGAGAGGAAGTCCTTGTACCTGTCATCGTCGGACGGAACGTCCCACCCGAACAGGAACTTATCCTCTCCGTTTTCGGAAATGAGGATATTCGGTGCAAAATTTGCGCCCCACTGTGAGAACAGATGCGAAATTTCAAAGTATTCGATTTTGAGCCTGCGGCACATATCTGTCCAACGTGAGAGGAGTGAAAAATCAAATGAATATTTATCGCCGTTCTTTTCTATGCGGACAAGCTGTGTGCACGGTCTGCGCGTGCCGACCGCCGTGTCGAGCGGAGGTGTAATTACGGGAGTGAGAATCATGTTCATGCCGAGCTCCGACGCAAGCGCAGCGAATTTTTCGATATATTCCCAGTGCTTTTCACTGTATATATCAAGCCCGTACCAATCAGCTATGCAATCTACATGAAACCACTGCGTAAAAAGGAGCTTCTGCGGGGGAAGGACTGCTTCGCAGACCTCAAGGTTAAGTTTTTTTGTAAATGTTTCGGCATTGTTCATATCGGGATTATCTGCCGCAGTTACGGTAAATTCAATCTCATAGCTTCCAGACACCATATTTTCCGGTATGTTAAGTTCAACCCACACGCCTGCGGTTCTGAAAAAACGAAGGGTGTTGTTCTGCTCCTTGGCGGGGACGAGTATATCGGGCATAAGGCCGGGCTCAAACGTTATGTAATCGTCATCAGGCTCCTCGGGCATCGGACAATCCATCACCGCGTCCTTAACAATATACATATTGATATAATCGGACAGGCGGGAATTGACGGAAAATGAACACGATATCTGCTGATTTGTAAAAAATGCGAGCTGATATGAGAAACTCATGCCCTTGGCAACTCGGGCGCCGTAAATCTCGGGGATATTCATATCGTCGGCAGAGCGTACCTTGGCAAGAGAATTAAGCTGTTTTAATGTGAAATTCACAATCACACACTCCTTTTT
>CAKSEF010000051.1 GCA_934446465.1 uncultured Oscillospiraceae bacterium | reverse complement strand
CGACGAGGCGATTCCGAGTGTTGTGCTCAGCTATGATAACGGCGCATATTTCATGATATATAATGTGCCGGCGGGATATACGAAGGTAGAGGCGGGAATACTCTTCTCAGCCTCGGGAACCCCGACAATAGGAAGCTACGGTTCAAAGGCGTTTGCGCGGCGTGAAGGAAACAACGGTCAATTCACCGCAAGTCCATACAGCGAATCGCAGACAACGGCGCGCGCTTACCTGATTTTCAGGGACGGCGACGGGGTGAACCGCGTAATCTATTCTAAATAACTATCCTCCCAGGAAAAGTGCCTTTCTCACATTTTGTGGGAAAGGCACAGTTGCGGAAAATAAAGATAAGTGATATATTATAGTCAAAAGATATGAAAGGGAGCATCATTATGAGTGCAAACGCATTTGAGAAGATAAAAGAGGGGCTTGTGGGAATAGGCGTTAAGCCGGGGGACGATTTGCTCATTCATTCATCGTTTAAGTCGCTCGGGTACATCGAGGGGGGTATAAAAGCCTTTGTCGAGGCGGTAATTTCATACCTCGGAGACCGTGGAACGCTCCTTATGCCCGCGCTTACATACGCCAATGTAACACCGCTTAATCCTGTTTTCGACGTCCGCGATACAAAGTCGTGCGTCGGTGCGGTAAGCGAATTTTTCAGAACCTATGACGGAGTAAGGCGAAGCATTAACGCAACACACTCCGTTTGCGCTTATGGATTTAAGCGCGATGAATATGTCGGAACGCATATAAATGACGACTGCCCCGTCGGAGAAAATTCGCCGCTCTATAAGCTCCACGAGCTCGGAGGAAAAATACTGATGGTCGGGTGCTCTCTCCGTCCGAATACCTCGATGCACGGCGTAGAGACAAAAGCGGGTGCGCCGTATATCCTCAGCGATGAAACAAGGACGTACACACTTATTGATGAGAACGATAAGAAAATCCATAAGGACATGAGATATCATACAATCAGCTTGAACGGGTTCAGGCAGCGATACGACAGAATTGAAGGACTTATAGATGTTGCAAAAGGAAATATCCTTGAGGCAGAGTGTTTCCTTATAAACAGCGCCGATGTTTGGAAAGCAGGCGTTGAAAAGATACATAAGGACACATACTTCTTTGTCGACAAAATTGAAGAATAGGTCTGCGAATTGACAAAAAACGGCGGTGTAAATAATTTTACACCGCCGTTTCTTAAGATTCAGCCTGCGATTAGCCCGAAAGACAGATGAAAACGAGTTCCCTTATGGGGATTTCGGTTACTTTACTGCCTTTCCCCGTAAAGAAGACTATAAGCCACGCCATTACAAGAACCACCATTGTGCGTATTGATGTGCCGAGGCCTGAATCGATTCCGGACACTCCCGTCTTGCCGAGTATGGACGTTGATGAGCCTCTCACCGTCCTCCGCTTTTTTTGCCTTGAGCGGGGAAAGCTTTTCTCCGCAGCAGCTAATGTCCGCATCGTCCGTCGAAAACAAGAGATTTCCGCATTTGGGACAGACAAAGAAATTCATTTTTTTCATGTTGCCGTTGCTTGCGGAATTGGTCTCAATCACACCGCGCAAGAGCGTTTCGGAGTCAACATTCAGAGCCTTGGCAAGCTTCGGAAAAAACTCTATGTCGGGGAGTCCGCGTCCGCGCTCCCATTTTGATACGGCTTTGTCGCTTACGCCTATCATCTCGGCAAGCTCAAGCTGTGTTATTCCTTTCTTTTGGCGAAGAGTTCGTATTAACATACCGGTCTCCGTCTGATTTATGGTTATCATCTCCGGATATTTTACGGTATATATTCTAACCTCCCGCCGTGTTTTTTACAATAAACGCACCGTAGAGTAGAAGGAGACAGCGCCTCTTTCCACTCTACTCGGCTTCTTTCTTGATTTCACGCAGTGTGATGCTCCGTCCGTGGAGTATCGGCTTCCAGCCTACCTTTGCAAAGAGGGAAACGACGCATATCGGAACGTACGTCAGCATAAAAAACGGGAACGTAAAGGCGTACAGTATTTTCTTTGCCGGTGTGCAGTGTATGTTTCGCCATTCTGACACGGTAGTAAGCAGGCCGAGTGCGAGCATTGACATATATATGCCAAAAGCAGCTTCAAGAAGCATCACGCCGATTGACGGAAGTGTTCCGCCCGTTGCAAGAATATAAATTACGGTGACGGCATTCGTAATCGCACCCACTGCGGTTATTACCGCAGAGGACATAATATTCATCATCATATCAAAGCAGGAGAAGCTTCCCATGAAGCTCCCGCCGAGGAGTCTGAAAAAATACCGCGTGAAAACCTGAATGTATCCGCGCGACCAACGCAGTCTCTGATTCCACGACTGAGTAAAGCGCGTAGGCTGTTCGTCGTAAAGAACGGCGTGCTTTGCATAACCGATATTTCGTCCGCGAGTTACGTTTTCTATTGTAAACTCGATATCTTCCGTGAGAAGGAAAAAGTTCCAGCCGCCGAAATCGTTAAGAACGCGCTCGGAAAACAGAAATCCCGTCCCCGATACCGCACAGCTATGCCCGAGCGCCATGCGCGCCTCGTTTAAGAATTTTGCCTCGCGGAGGAACCAAAGCCCGTAACCGGCCGAAATCCAGTTGTCGCCGTAATTCTTGGAATTGCGGTATGATGTAACAACCTCATAGCCGTCGGAGAAAACGCGGTTAAGCTCAGATACGAAGTTTTCCTCGATTATATTGTCCGCGTCAAGGACAATGTAACCGTCGTATGTTTTCCCAATGCCGAGCTTTATCTGCTTTATAAGATAATTGAGAGCATATCCCTTGCCTACCTGCTCTTTGTTGGTTCTGACGTAAACCGCCGCGCCGCGTTCTGACGCAACACGTTCGGTATCGTCCGTGCAGTTGTCGGCGCAGACGTATATGTCAATACACTCTGACGGGTAGGTCTGGGAGTTTATGCTGTCAATCAGATTGCCAATGACTTTTTCTTCATTTCGCGCGGCAATAAGCACGGCGAAACGATGAATTACTTCTTTCCTGTGCTTCCTCTCGCGGTGGAAAAACGACACGGGTATATATGCAATCTGATAGAGATTGCACAGAAAGAGGAGCACTATTAAAATTATGTTTACAGCACGGAGCGTCTGCATACATTTCCCCCCGAAACTTGTGATATATATTCGCATAAAACGCCGCTATATACACACTCAAGATCAGATATCTCCAGAAAGTCCGGAGGCTTCATGAGCGACGGCGGTTTCGGTATTCCGCAAACTTCCGCACAGCTCAGCATCTCTGCGGCAAACTGCGAACAAAAATAATGATTTTCATAGCTGCTCTCAATGCCGAGACGGCAAAGAAGAAGCCCTCGTATGGAATAGTGATACTTATTGCGGTTTAAAAACATATTATCTATCCGCGAGCGGAAAGCTTCAAACGCGTCCTCCGAAACCGACGCAGAGAGAAGAATACACCGCGCGTTTCTGATGGGTTTCCGCAGAATACCGTTCTCATTTTCGTCAACGATTCCGCCGGGAAGAGGGAAAAACGGGTATTTCCGAGCAAAACTGTAAAGGCTGCCAAGCTCGCTGTCATATGACACCGAAACATGAGAGTATTCGGCGTGTGTGAAAAATGCTATGAGACGTGAAACGAATGTTTTCGGACGCGAGAGCAGTATGTAAATGTTCTTCACGGACGACATCCTTCCCATAGCATAAAAGTTTTCAAACAGAGTTTGAAACATCAAAACCGCAGTAAATAACAATATCCGCCAAAAAACGAAGTTTTACAATACAATTATACGTTGCCGTGCCTTTTATGTCAATGATGTTAAACTGAAATTAAGCAATACGTAAAGAAAACGACATACGCATTTTACAGTCAAACACTCACGGCGCCGTCGGACGCAATGGGGATTGCGATGCGCGATACATAGTTTTCGGGCTTGAACTCCCTCGCGGTATAAGGGGCAACGATACCGAGCACGCGCGGGTAATCAATCGGCCTTATATTCAGCTCCTTGATTTTTTTTGCAAATGAGTCCCATACGCTCGTGAGCCGGTCATAATTTCCGCAGTATAGGCATGAAAAGGCACGGCAGCCGTCTAAAACCAGCGCATCGTCGGGAGCATAATTCGGCTCAAGCGGTATACAGCATATAAAACGCTCCTCCTTTTCCCGAAACAGGCCGGTGTTCTTGCTGATGTTGAACAACGGCTCCGATGCAAGGGGACGAAAGCCTTTCTCAATCGCCTCATGATACAGCGCGTACATAAAATTGTATTTTTCTGTCGGTGAAAAGCCGGGGAATTCCCTTGCATAACAGACGTATGCGGGAAGCGAGATTGTTTCAAAGGAAACGGCCGGCTTGTTTTCTATACGGATTTTCATTTCCTCATACGCCCGTTTTGCCGCATACATTCTCGCTTCAAGCAGACTCAGGAGCTTTTCGGGGTTTCCGTTCATATCAAAATATTCATGGATTTCGTCATATGAAAGGCCGATATCAAGCAAATGCCTGATTTGCAATATTCTCGCAACGTCATGATTGTCGTAATAGCGGTATCCGCTTTTTTTGTCGACTGATACAGGAAGAAGAAGCCCTCTGCCCTCCAATCTGAGCAAAGTGGCCCGCGAAATTCCGCAGCTCTTCGATACCTGCGATACAGTGAATAAATTTTTCAAAGAAATCACCTCTGCGCTGTTGACTTGTTCACATATGAACATGATATAATTATATATAAAATAACAGTCCAAAGTCAATTCCAATTTCTATTTGATGCGGGGGTCAGTATTTATGAAGAAACAGCGGATTTTATCATGGTTTTTATGCGCGGTAATGCTTTTGTCGCTTTTGCCGTCAACTGCACTTGCGGCAGATACGACAGGGTGGCTTGGCGCATCCGGCAATGAATTGTACGTCGGGGGCGTTCCGGTTACAAGTGAGAATGCCGGCGATATCACGGGAACGGGAATTACCTCGGGAACCGCTTCGTTTACGGTTGAAGGAGGAGTTCCGACGCTTGTGCTTGACGGCGTAACAATCAAGGACGGCTACAAGGACAGTGATTACGGAGACGGCGAATGGTACAACAAGATATACGGTATTTATTTTAAGTCTGCCGATAAGGAAGTCCTCAAAATTAAATTCTCGGGGGAGAATGTTATCGCCGCGGAAAAACCGGAAGAAAAAGATGCGATTTACGGAGTTTCAACGCACAGCAAAGAGGGAATCGCGTTTGAAGGCGATAAAAATGCAAAGCTTCGGATTGAATCGGAAAGAGTGGCCGTTTATTCCAAAGGCGCACTCAGCATGAACGGCGGGGAGTACAATATCAAGACAGTCAATGACGACTATTCCAGCGGCGAAGCATTGTATTGCAGCGGACCGCTGACGATTGAAAATGCAAATATGACGGCCTCCGCGGACAAAAACCGTGGAATATGGATGAGGTCGCTTGGTGATGAAGACATCACATTGATAAAAGACAGCACATTGAAGGTAACCGGAGGAACGGTAGGGACTGCCGCTCCATGTGAGGCAATTTTCTCGTGGGGAGATATTGTCATTGAAAACAGTACCGTAGATGCTACGGGAGACGGATGCGGAATATATGCCGAAGACGGAAAGGCTATCACCGTTTCGGGAGGAAACAGCGTGATTACGGCAAAATCCGTCGGTGGAATCAATGGGTACCGTAAGGAACAATCTGCGGCGATATTGACCGGAAAAGAAAGTTACGGGGAAGATGGCCACGGGCAGGCAGCGGAAATTACATTAAATGACGGTCTTGCGGTTACCGTGCCGGATGCCGGAAGCATAGGCTTTTATAATTTCAACGGTTACGGAAGCGAATCTTACAGAACTGCTCTCGACGCAAAAGGCAATTATGCAAGAGAAGTCATCATAAAAACTCCGGCAACACACTGTGTATGCGGTAAAGAGGAATGCAGCTCACATTCGGGAACGATAACGCATGTCGCGGAAAACAGCCTGAATCTCGTATCAGGCATAACGGGCGGAGCTACGCTCTCAGGCGGGAGCTACTACTTAAGCGATGACCTTGATGCGGGCGAAAACACAATCTACGCTTCGGGTACGGTAAACCTTTGCCTGAACGGACATAACTTAAAGGGCCGAATTTGCCCGACGGACGGCACCGTTTTGAATATCTGCGATTGTAAGGACGGCGGAAAAATAGAAAATCAGTACGGGCACGTTATCAACTATGAATGCGACAATGCAACCGTAAATATTTACGGAGGAACTTTTGAATCCGTTCATAATGAGGCAAATACAATAATAGATTTCGAGGGGTACTCGGGCAACACCTTGAATTTGTACGGAGGCACTGTCAAGGCAGGAAACAATAACAGCCTCCCGCCAATCGGAACCCGAACGCTTGAGGTGAATCTTTACGGAGGAAAGATAAGTACGGCAAAAGCTCACGGAGTCGTTGTGCTCGGCAAGGTCAACCTTTGCGGGAATACCGAAATTGACGTTTCTGCGGGCTATGCCGGCATCAAGGTTTACGGGAAGGAACTCATTGACGCAAACGGTTACACAGGCGGAGACATCAGTATTCTCTGCGACAGGGTTTCCGACGGTGATGTCTTAGTAAAAAATGTAACGGATGCGACGGCGGGAAAATTCAAGCTTTTTAATACTGACGACCGCATTTTAAAGAAAGTCGGGAATGACCTGAAGTACTGCGTACTGTATACCGTTTCATTTGACTCAAACGGCGGAGACGGCACAATGGCGAATGTCCGCGTTCCAAGCGGCGAGTATGAGCTTCCGCAATGCACATTCACTGCACCGGAACGCAAATTGTTCAAGGCATGGAACGTAGGCGGTGTGGAATACAGTGTGGGCGCTAAGATCAACATTACGAATGATACAACCGTAACGGCAGTTTGGAAATGGATGGAAAAGACAACCGTTGTTATATCCGAGGATAAGCAAGTACCCGAATATGACGGAAATCAAAAGAATTTTGTCGTTTCGGGCAATGTCGGGGACGGATTCGCGGTTAAATATTATAAAGGCGGTGCGGAAATTCCCGCTCCGGCCGATGCGGGGAAATATGACGTTCTCGTAAAAAGAGCCGAGGACGACATATATAAGGCATATGAAAAAATCATACCGAACGGACTTGAAATCACGCCGAAGGAAATAAACGGCGCGGTACGCGATGATTTCGAGCCGATGACCTATAACGGCTCAGAGCAGACACCGCGCGCATCCGTTAAGGCGGACGGATTGACAGTAACGGGAGAGTGGAGCACAGTTACAAACGTTTCGGATAAAACTACATTTACCGCAAACGGAAACTTTACGGGTACGATTGAGAACCAGCAGACGGGAATGATGAGGGCACCGCAGTCTGCACCCGAATCGCCGACAGCCGTAAACGAAAGCATTGAAGGCAAAGGCGACGGAAAGATTGTCGGCGTTGACGATACCATGGAATACAAAGCCGACAGTGCAGAAGAATATACCGCCGTTGTCGGCAGTGAAGTTTCAAATCTCCCTGTCGGAACATACAAGGTAAGATACAAGGAAACGGACAACTGCTTTGTCGGAGAAGACAAGACGGTTGTAATCGGCGTCGGCGGAAGAATAACCGTAAAATTCGATTCCAACGGCGGTTCGGCGGTTGAAGACATGGTATGCGGATATAATCAAACAGTCAATGAACCTGAGAAAGAACCGACAAGAGCGGGATACGAATTTGCCGGCTGGTTTGCAGACAGCGGACTCACAAATGAGTGGAACTTTGAAACGGACAGATTCACGCAGAACACGATTCTGTATGCGAAATGGGTATGCGGTACGGTCTCAAGAGATGAATGGCTTGTCGGCAAAGCTGAGGCTGAGGGCTTAAACGATATCGCAAAGGCGGAAAAAAGTGATATTAAGCTCGTTATTCAGATGCAGGAAGCGACGGAGGGCAGTGACGGTCAGTCGGCAATCAAAGATGCTGCGGGAGCAAGGAGGAACTTTGCGTTCTATGATATCTCGCTCATAAAAAACGGCAGTGATGCCATTACAGAAGCACCGAGCGTTATTGAAATTAAACTGCCTTATCAATTTACAAAAAAGAAGAATATTCAGGTCTACAGATATCACGGCGGAAACGTGCAGGAGCTTGTTCAGCTCACGGAAAGAGATACGGAGAAGCCCTATGAGGACGGAAAGTGCTTTGTAGATATGAAAAACGGATACATCTACATCTACTCCGGCAAATTCTCTGCATATTCCGTTGTGTATGACAAGATAACAAGTTCAAGCTCGGGCTCGGGAAGCAGAACAGCATCGTATACCGTCAAGTTTGAAACAAACGGTGCATCTGCCGTCAAAAATCAGACGGTTGCCCAAAACGGCACGGTAACGGAGCCTGCGAAGATTGAAAGGGAAGGATATCAGTTCGGAGGCTGGTATCTTGACCGTGAATTGACCGAAAAGTACGATTTCAATGCAAAGGTTACAAAGGATATTACCCTCTATGCAAAGTGGATTGAGGTCAAGCAGGATGACGTCGGGAAGCATGACTGTCTGTCGGAGAATTTCGGTGATTTGGATATAAACATGTGGTATCACCTTGATACGGACTACGTTCTGTCCGAAGGGCTTATGAAGGGAATGTCGGAAAAAACTTTTGCGCCGAACGGAAAGCTTACACGTGCAATGCTCGTTACAATCCTTTACAGAAACGAGGGCGAACCTGCAATAAGCAAGAACAGTTCGTTTGCGGATGTAAAGGAAAACACATATTACGCAAATGCAGTTTCGTGGGCACAGCAGAACGGGATCGTAAAGGGAATCTCCGAAACGGAGTTTGCTCCGAATGAATTTATCACACGCGAACAGATAGCGGCGATTATGCACCGTTATGCAAAATTTAAGCAGGTTGATGTCTCTGTCGGAGAGAGTACGAATATCCTGTCTTACAGCGACTTTGGCTCGATTTCAGAGTATGCGGTTGCACCGCTTCAGTGGGCAGTCGGTGCGGGACTGATAAAAGGCAGGAGTGAAACGACACTCAACCCGAAGGACAACGCAACAAGAGCGGAAATAGCCGCAATTCTGCATCGATTTCTTGAAAGTAAATAATTTGCCGGCAAAAAAGAACCCGACCGAGAGGTCGGGTTCTTTTCGTTTGCGGGAATAAAAATCAGCACTCGGTACATAAGCTGAAATTTGAGTGTCTTAAGCCGTTTTGTGCCAAGGCACTCAAACAACTAAAGTAAAAACTTTTCGGTAAATTTTCGGAAGAAGCCCATTTCCAAGTCGACTTCGGGGTGCCACTGAACGGCAATAATGTTTCCCTTTTCAATAGCTTCAATTACACCGTCGTCCGACATTGCCGTAACCTTAAAGCCGGGTGCGGCATCGTCTATTGCCATACCATGCCAAGAGTTTACTTCAACACTGCTTCGTCCGTACACCTCATAGAGAAAGGAATCATTTTCAACGGTTATCTTGTGTCTTACGTTGACATGGTTTGGGACGCGCTGGCGGAGCGTTCCGCCGAAATAGACGTTCAGAACCTGCAGTCCTCCGCATATTCCGATAATGGGTTTGTTAGCTTTAACAAAGGCGTCGACAATGGGTCTGTCTGTACTATACTCGTCGTTGAGATATTCAGCTCCGGGTTCCCGCTCCCGTCCGTAATACTCGGGATATACGTTCTTGTTGCTTCCCGGAAGAATGAGTCCGTCGCATACACGACACGCTTCTTTTGCAGAGTTTGCGTTGAGTATGGGGAACAGGACGATTCCGAGCTCGTCGAATATTTTTTTGTAATGGTCGCAAATATAATACTGGTTATCCCAAGGTTTCATCGTTTCGTCCGTGCGTGTTCTTAATACTGTTGCGATAATCATGTAAATCAATATCCTTTCATTGTTATTGCGGTTTTATCATCTTACGCCGAGAGCTGTTCCGAGCTTTTTGCCTTCATAAAGGCGCTTTTTTGCCGCACGGCGCAGAGATGTGTCTTCGGGAAGGTTTTCAATAGGCTGATTTGGCTTGATACTGCCGATTCCCGACCCGAAAATCCAATCAAGACCGACGTTATTTTCATTAACCTGTATGATTTTGAACTTTTTTTGGAATCCTGCGATTGACGAGGTATCGGGAAGCACTTCGAGTAACCATGGGTACAGAAGCCACGAATCACATATGTAGATTATTTTATCCATATTATAAAACCTTTTGAAAAACTCTTCTGCCTGTGAAAAAGATTCTTCGAAAGCATCCTCGCTGAACGGGTCAGCCCGCGGAATATGAACGGATATGCAGGTTTCGCCCTTCTTGAGGCTCCTGCCGTCAATTTCAATATCACATGGCGCGGATGCAATCTCAAATTCAAGTCTGCCGAGACGGTAAAGAGAACAATCTATACATAAACGCATCCACGAGCGGTAAACAGGCTGGGGCAAACCAAATGCCCCGCCAAGGTCCAGCGGAAGTCGGCTCACAACCGAGAAATCATACATTGTGCCGAGAAACACGGACTTGTCAATGCCGCGTTTTTCGTATTCGGCGTATGTCGCTTCAATCAGGTGAAGATATATCGAAAGATTGAGCGTGTTTATCGGAATACCCGATTTTTCGGAAAACTCCGAAAGGTATTCCGCAAAAGTGCTGTCTCCCTTGTTGTATTCTTCCTGCGCTCGGGAAAATTCCGCGAAAAAATTGTTTCTGAGCTTTTCATCCGTATCGGAAAGAATATCGAGTTCATCATGCGTAAACCCGAGCTGAGTTATATATTCGCCGTATTTCATCTATAAATCCCTCCATAGGCAAATAATAGAGCATTATTCGCCTAAAGTCAATACATGTTGAACGAAAACTAAAAAACGAAAGTGAAAAAGACCTGACAAATTCTCTGTTTCGTGATAAAAATAACAGAGTTATCAGATAACGATGTTATCGAAAAGGAGATTGAGATGCGACCGTCGAATGACAAGCTTGCACAGCAGATACTCGCCGCCGCAAAAACGGAATTTTTTGAAAAAGGCTTCCGAAACGCTTCCATGCGAAGTATTGCCTCGGCAGCGGCCGCTGCTACGGGGGCGATTTACCGATACTACGCCAATAAGGAGGCGTTGTTTGACGTACCTGTTGCGGAGCTGCCAGAGGAATTTTTCAATGAGTATAAAGCATACAGTGAAGATTTTTTAAAACAGGAGCTTAATCAACAGCTCACGACACTGCCGCAGCTCACCGATAAACCAAACGGTGAAATAGAAGTGCTTATGAAATATATTTATCAGCATTATGACGCGTTTAAGCTTATTGCCTGCTGTTCCGTAGGCACGCAATATGAAAACTATATTGAAAGGCTTACCGAAATCGAAACAAATTCGGGTGCGGTGATTGTTCATCTGCCGAAAAAAGAAAACCGTATGGCGGTTGACATGGACGATATGTTTATTCATATCATTTCAAATACAATATTCACGGGAATCTTTGAAATTATTTCACACGATAACAGTGCCGAGAACGCGGAAAAACACATCAACGCACTCTATGATTTTTATACGGCAGGCTGGTACGAAATTTTGGGAGTCAGTTAACTCTTAAAATTTTAAATATGAGTTAGGCAAGGCCAACCAATATATTAAAGGAAAGAGGATTTTTATGGAGTCAAAAAAGAAAAACCGGACCGAACTGCTTTTCGCCTATGCCGAAGGCGAAAAGAAAAAATGATTTTGTCCGTCATTTTGTCGGTGATGAGTGTTATGTTCGGACTGATTCCGTTCTACTGTATGTACAGGGTGATTTGCCTGTTTACAGCGGCGACGGCGACGGCAGGATTGCAGAGTGCGGAACACACAGCGAACTGATACAAAAAGAAGGACATTATAAGAAATTTACAGAAATCCGTGAACAGGCAGAGGGTTGAAGAATAGAGACCCGGACCATGAGCGAGTGCGGCGGAGCATCAGACTTTGTGCGTGAATATACGTTTGCCTCCGGCGGACCGTACTGCGACTGCGGATATGAGAAGAAAGTCCGATAGACGTTCAGCTGCTGAAATGCAGTATGGTGAATTGGTAAATAAGAGAAAAAGCAGAGCAAGTCTTATAGGCTTGCTCTGCTTTTGCGGACATTTATAACCGGCATAAAATCAATATCATAATCAATCGAGTTCAAATACCTTGGTCAGCAATGGCTGGGCGCCGGTTACGGGGTCTAAATCCATAACCATTACATCCTTCATGTATTGGTTCCATTTATCTACTATCGGACTGTTTGCCTGATAATCTGCGGCAAAGCTAAGACCGTTTTGGCATTCATAATAGCCGAAAAGCTCGTTGCCGACATTCCATATGGTGTAGTTGCAAACCCCGGCATTCTTAAGTACCTCTACCATTTCCGGCCAAATTTCGTTATGCCTTTTTTGTACTCTTCAAGGCAGCCTTCTTTTACCGTTGCTTTCCACGCATATTTTTCCATAAATATTTCTCCCGTTATATTCAGTATAGTCAAGTGAATGGTAAAATCCAAACGACTCGGTGTGAGTGGTCTTACAGAGTTTCAGATAAACGCCGTGAAATTGAGAGTTTGGCAGTGCCGTAGGGAACCTCGCGAAAAGATAGAGGGCGAGCCGAGCACGCCTTTTTGCGAAAGAGGAAAACGGCAGAATGAGAGAACGCTGATTTTTTGCAAAAATCAGAGCAAGCGATATAAAGCTTGCTCTGACGTGGTGCGGATAAGAGGACTTGAACCTCCACCGAGTTGCCCCGACCAGAACCTGAA
>CAKSEF010000050.1 GCA_934446465.1 uncultured Oscillospiraceae bacterium | reverse complement strand
TCGTGATGATTGACCGAGTTCTAAAAAAGGGTACAATCCACCCATAAAAAGGGATGACCCCGATTTTGATTATTAAATCTGTTTAGCATCGTTATTTTACCATTTTTTTCTGCAAATTTCAATAGGTTTTATAACAATTTCGCATTTGACGGCGAAAAACGTCTCGTTTGCCTTGCGTTGCCATTAAAACAGCAAAACGGCATAGAAAATACTATGCCGTTTCGCCGAAACATTATTTGGGGGGATATCTTATTGGCTTTTTATCTGCGGAAAACAGAGAACAACCCACCGCGGGATTCTTTTTCTCCGCATTCTATATCCGTGAGTGTGTACCCCGTTTCGGCAATGACCGATTTGAGCTTCTCGGAGCTTAGTTCGGCTTCGGAAAGGATAACAGTCCTGCCCTTTGCGTGCGATGAGGAAACTTTTTTGGCGTCGAAGTTCTTTCTTATGCAGTCGTTAATGTGCGATTCGCACATTCCGCACATCATGCCGTCTATTTTTAAAACTGTTTTAACCATTTTAAAAACTCCTTTGGATTAAGAGAGCGGGGAGCTCAAAAACATTTTCCGAGCTCCCCATGGAGAAAAATGAGACTATTTTTTATGACAGGAGCCCGACATTGCACAATGCGCACAGTTGCATCCGCATGAGGATTTGCCGTTTTTTGCATCGCACACAAGCTTAACGATTATTGACGCAATAACAATAACCAGAGCAAAGCATATTGCAATAGTCCCTATATTTTCCGCAATCCATGAAAACATATAACAGACTCCTTTCCGATGTTTATTTTACGCTTACTTTCGCCGTGAGCTTAGTTGACTCTTTGTACGGACGGAAGAGCATGTATATCATCAGTACAAGAACCGCCGCCGCAAATATCACACCGACAACATTTCCGTTTCCGATGAACAGATTTCCGAACTGATTTATCATGAGTGAAATTGCATACGCGAACAAGCACTGATAGGATATTGCGAACCATGTCCACTTCGGACTGTTCATTTCGCGCTTGATTGCTCCGATAGCCGCAAAGCAGGGAGCACAGAGCAGATTGAATACGAGGAAGGAATATCCGCTGATGCCGTTAAATACCGTGGCAAGAACATCGTAAACTCTTCCTGATGAACCGTAGAGGATTCCCATCGTACCGACGATGTTCTCCTTTGCGACAAGACCCGTAATCGAAGCAACCGTTGCTTCCCATGTGCCGAAGCCGAGCGGTGCGAATATCCAAGCGATTGCGCCGCCGATTGATGCGAGAATGGATCGGCTGAGCTCATCTTCGGAGAGCATACGGAAACCGTCCTCCGTGAATCCGAAGTAGCTTGTGAACCAAACAAGTATTGTTGAGAGAAGGATTATCGTTCCCGCCTTCTTTATGAAAGACCATCCGCGCTCCCACATAGAGCGGAGAACATTTCCGAGCGTGGGGAGGTGGTATGCCGGAAGCTCCATAACGAACGGAGCAGGCTCACCTGAGAACATCTTCGTTTTCTTAAGCATAATTCCCGATACTACAATCGCCGCCATGCCGATGAAATACGCCGACGTTGCAACCCATGCCGAACCGCCGAATATTGCGCCGGCTATCATGGCAATGAACGGAACCTTTGCACCGCAGGGGATAAATGTAGTTGTCATTATCGTCATTCGGCGGTCGCGCTCATTTTCAATGGTACGCGATGCCATGATTCCCGGAATACCGCATCCTGTTCCGATGAGCATCGGTATAAAGGATTTTCCCGAGAGTCCGAACTTGCGGAAGATACGATCGAGAACGAACGCAATACGCGCCATATAACCGCAGGCTTCAAGGAACGCAAGCAGGAGGAAGAGAACGAGCATCTGCGGAACGAATCCGAGAACCGCACCGACACCTGCCACAATACCGTCGTTTATGAGACCGCTGAGCCAGTCGGGGGAGTTTGCCGCATCAAGTGCATCGCCGATAAGTACGGGGATACCGGGTACCCATACGCCGTAGGATGCCGTGTCCGGTGCACCGTAGTTCTCTTTGTAATCTGTGTTGAGGTATTCATCAACAGCCGCTTTAAAGTCCTTCTTTGTAACGCCTGTAACATCTTCTACGCTGAGGGTTTCTTCATCTTCAACCTCATAGGATACGTCAGCATCTGCTGGGATAAGAAGTGCAAGCTCGTCTAAAGCTTCCTTTGCGCCTTCTTCTGTGTAATCCTCGCTTTCGGAGTCAAGAGCCGCGGCAATTTCCTCATTGCCGTATTCATCTGCAAATGCCCCGATTATGAGGTCTGAATCTCCGTACTGTTCAGCCGCTTCCTCGTACTGCGCCGTGCCGATGCCGAAGAGGTGCCAGCCGTCGCCGAAGAGTCCGTCGTTCGCCCAGTCCGTTGCCATGCTTCCGACCGTTACCATCGACAGATAGTAAACGAGGAACATAATTGCCGCGAAAATGGGAAGAGCGAGCCAGCGGTTGGTTACAATCTTGTCTATCTTATCGGAATTTGTAAGTTTGCCGGCATTCTTTTTCTTGTAACATGCCTTTATTATTGAACTGATATAGATATAACGCTCATTCGTTATAATTGACTCGGAATCGTCATCCATTTCCGATTCAACCGCTTTTATGTCGTTCTCTATATGATTCTGAATTTCGGAGCTCAGCTCGAGCTTCGCAAGAACCTTGTCATCACGCTCAAAGATTTTAATTGCATACCATCTTTGCTGCTCCTCGGGAAGTCCGTGCACGGCAGCCTCCTCAATGTGCGCGATTGCGTGCTCGACGCTTCCGGAGAATGTGTGCTGGGGAACAGTCTTTTCGTTCTTTGCGGCGTAAATCGCAGCCTCTGCCGCCTCCATGATTCCCGTTCCCTTCAGAGCGGATATCTCAACAACCTTGCAGCCGAGCTGTCTTGAAAGCTCATCTGTGTTAATTATGTCGCCGTTCTTCTTGACGACATCCATCATGTTTACCGCAGCAACAACGGGGATTCCGAGTTCCGTAAGCTGGGTTGTAAGGTAAAGGTTTCTCTCAAGGTTTGTTCCGTCAATTATATTAAGAATAACATCCGGACGCTCATTTATAAGATAGTTTCTTGCAACTACTTCTTCAAGCGTGTAAGGAGAAAGCGAGTAGATTCCGGGTAAGTCGGTGATGATTACTCCGTCGTGCTTTTTAAGCTTTCCTTCCTTTTTCTCAACAGTAACGCCCGGCCAGTTTCCGACGAACTGATTGGAGCCCGTGAGGGCATTGAATAAGGTCGTCTTTCCGCAGTTTGGGTTACCTGCAAGAGCAATTTTCAAATTCATAATTATTCCTCACTTTCTTTTGAAGCTATTCGACTTCAATCATTTCGGCATCGGCTTTTCTAAGCGAAAGCTCATACCCGCGCACGGTAACCTCAATCGGGTCGCCCAGGGGAGCTGATTTACGAATATACACATCAACACCCTTTGTTATGCCCATGTCCATAATACGGCGCTTCGTCGCGCCTTCGCCGTGGAGTTTTACTACCTTTACGGTATCTCCGATTTTAGATTGTCTTAGAGTTTTCACCTTTTGCATCCTCCTTTATATGTAAACACATACCCCGTGTGTTCATACCATGATTTTACGCGCCATCTCTTCGCTGATTGCAACCCGCGTCTCTTTCACGTTGACAATCACATTCCCTGCGAGAGTGGTTATGACCTTTACGCTTCCGCCGACAACGAATCCGAGATTTTCGAGATGCTTCCGTACTTCGGGACTTCCGCCGATTCTCTTTATCGTGTTTTCCTCGCCGGCATCGGCAAGACTTAACGGCATCATTTTCACTACCTCGTTTCTTAAACGATTAGCATATGCTAACCGAGGAATTTAAAATATAGTTAGCTTTTGCTAACTTACGCATACATGATACTACCCTTGATTAATTTTGTCAAGTAAAAATACAAGTTTTCCGGCGAATTTTTTCAGTTTTGGCACAATACATAAAATGTTAGCTGAAGCTAACTGTATTTTAGTGTAATTTCAATATGTCTTGAATAATTCGGCGCAATATGGTAAAATTTAATCAGAGGGAGAAGTCCGTTCGTAAAAAGGAGGTTTCCGTATGAAAAATGTAAACTTTCTTATCGGAGGAGTATTCAGGCAGGAAAAAGAGATAAAAAGGCATAACGATTTTTCTCAAAGGGACTGGATTTCGCATTTTGCAGGTGAATTTGAGTGTGAAAACGGATTTCTCGCAGAACATTCCGACTCTTATGAGAGCTTTGAGCGGGATAGGTAGGGAGTATTTAAACGGCGCGGAAGCTCTTCCGCGCCGTTTATCCCGCAAATATACCTTGAAAACCTATCTGTTTTGTGTTATATTGAAGCAAAGGCGGTGTTTCGGATGAAAATTTCAACAAAGGGAAGGTATGCGGTGCGTATGCTTGCCGACCTTGCCGCAAACGGCGGGGACGGCTATACCGCGCTTAAAGACATAGCGGAGAGACAGGGAATTTCAAAAAAATACTTGGAGCAGATAGTTCCTGTCCTGAGCAGAGCAGGTGTGCTTTCGGCAAACAGGGGCTTCCAAGGCGGGTATAAACTTGCGAAATCCCCCAAAGAATGTACTGTTTTGGAAGTTTTGAAACTGACAGAGGGAAACATGGCGCCTGTCTCGTGTCTCTCGCAGGTGCCGAATCAGTGTGAAAGAAGCTCAGAATGTGCAACGCTCTTTGTCTGGGAAGGATTATATGATGTCATATGTGATTACTTGGACGGAATAACGATACAGGATATAATTGAAAGAAAGTAAGTACGAAGATTAGACCTTCCGCATACAATACGTGTGGAAGGAGGCTGATTTCATGGGTAACACAGACGGACTGTGTTCGATTCTTAATAGGAGGGCGGATGCCGCAGCATTCATAAGCGGAAGCGAAAAATACCCGAATATCCACGGACGCGTGCTGTTTTACGGAGTGGGTAGAGCCGTGCTTGTGCGCGCAGAGGTAATGGGGCTTCCGAAAGAGGATGGAAGGTGCGGCGGGCGGTTCCTCGGATTTCACATACACAGCGGAGAAAAATGCTCGGGCAATGCGGACGACGCTTTTGCCGATACCGACGGGCACTATAACCCGAACGACCGCACACACCCGCACCATGCGGGGGATATGCCGTCTCTGCTCGATGCAAACGGCGAGGCGCTGTCCCTGTTTATAACCGACAGGTTCACATTGAGAGAAGTAATCGGAAAAGCAGTGATAATACACCTGATGGAAGACGATTTAACATCACAGCCGGCGGGAAACTCCGGAGAAAAAATCGCCTGCGGAATTATAAGAAAAACTATGCGCTGATGCTCAAAGGCGAATTTGATTTTTGGACGGAAAAGTAGTATAATCTCAAAAAGGGGGGATTATATGACGGACGTAAAACCGATAGTGGCGAAAAATATCACAGAGCTGCGGCTTATAAATAATATGACGCAGGCGTCGCTTGCCGAAAAACTCAATTATTCGGATAAAACAATTTCGAAATGGGAAAGAGGCGAATCATCTCCCGACATATCCGCGCTTGTTGCCATTGCGGATATTTTCGGAGTTACGCTCGACTACCTTGTCCGGGATGAAAACATTGATGACGGCGTAAAAGAGAACAAAAAAGAGGAAACGCGCTACAATCACCGCGTGATTGCGTATATATCGCAGGGACTCGTTTGGTTTATCGCGCTGTTTTCGTTCATAATTACATCGCTTATATCACCGAGCGCAACATTCCAATGGCTCTTTTTTGTGTACGCGCTCCCTATTGCCGTAATTGTTCGTCTCGTTTTTAATTCAATATGGTTTAATCCGCGCCGTAATTACTATATAATATCTGTATTGATGTGGTCAATTCTTGCGGCAATACATCTGACATTCCTCTATTTCAAAAATAACATCTGGCTTATATATCTTCTCGGCGTCGCGGGTGAGATAATCATAATTTTGTGCATGTTCATTAAAAAACCAAGAAAAACCGAATGAAAAATGCTTCGCTTTCCGAAAAAAGTGAAGCATTTTCCTTATATCTACGAAACGTAGAATCGAGAGTAGAGAGTCTCTGTAGGAAAGAATAAGGAGTAGACATACTTCTATAACATATAGGTTTCATTTGCGATGCGAAAATTGTATAATTTAGGAAAAAGGGGGGGCAGACGACTTGAATATACTTTTCTGCGGGGATAAAAATATAGAGGACGGGCTATTCTTGTCTGCCGTATCGCTTTCAAAAAACAGCGCATGTGAACTTACGATAAACATATTGACGGCGGGCACGGAATATAACGGAAAGGAATATAGCCCGATATCACGCTCCTTTGCGGAAAAGCTCCAAAACCGCATACGGAAGGAGAATGAAAAAAACAGTGTTGAGCTGTTTGATGTAACGGACGAGTTTCACAAGTATCTCCCGTATGCAAATATGGATACGAGATTCACTCCTCTTTGTATGCTGCGGCTGTTTGCTGACGGAGTAAGTCAAATTTCCGGCAGAGTTCTCTACCTAGATGCCGACGTTCTCTGCCGAGATGATTTTTCGGCTCTCGAGAAAACGGATATCGGAGACGCGGAGATTGCGGGAGTTCCCGACCGCTACGGCAAATGGTTTTTCGGCAATATCCTTCGGCAAGATTATCTCAACTCGGGCGTTTTGCTTATGGACATGGATAGCATACGCAAAAGCGGATTGTTTGAAAGGTGCAGAAGTCTCTGCAGAAAAAAGAAAATGCTGATGCCTGACCAAACGGCTTTGAATAAGCTTGCAAGAAAAAAGAAGCTTCCGCGCAAATATAATGAGCAGAGCAATATCCGTGCGGACACAATATTTAAACACTTTACCACGTATTTCAGGATTCTGCCGTACTTCCGGCCGATAACCGTAAAGCCGTGGGAGAAAGAGAAAATGCACGATAAACTGAAAATATATGAGTTTGACGATATAATCGGAGAGCTTAAAAAGGAGAATATATAATGAACAAGACAATACCTGTATTTTTTACCATTGACGACGGATACGCACCGTTTTTGGCAGTTGCGCTCAGCTCTGCCGTAAAAAATTCAAGCAAAAACAGAAAATACAGGGCAATAATACTGCATGAAAATTTAAGTGAGGAAAACAGCAAAAAACTACTCTCGCTCTCGGCTGACAATTTTGAAGTGGTTTTAATGCCAATGAGAAAGAGCTTTGACGCGCTTGACGACAGAATGAGCAACCGTCTGCGCTGCGATTACTTTACGCTTACCATTTACTTCAGACTGTTCATTCCGCAGATGTTCCCGCAGTATGACAAGGGAATATATATCGACAGCGACGTTGTAATCACCGACGACATAGCAAAGCTCTTCGATATAGACATAGGCGATAATTATATAGGCGCGTGCAGGGATTTGTCCATTGCCGACGTTCCGCCGCTTGTCGCATATACCGAAAATGCAGTGGGCGCCGACAAGGGCGGATATATAAATTCGGGCGTACTTCTCATGAATCTGAAAAAAATGCGTGATGACGGATTTGAGGAGCATTTTCTTCACCTCTTAAATACCTATCATTTCGATTCAATCGCGCCCGACCAAGACTATATAAACGCAATTTGCAAGGGCAAGATTCACTACCTTGACGAAGAATGGGATGCCATGCCGAATGAATCAAAAGCTCCGCTTAAACACCCCAGACTCATTCATTATAACCTGTTTTCAAAACCGTGGTGCTATGACGGAATACAATACGGTGAAGTTTTCTGGCAATATGCGGAAGACAGCGGATTTATAGACGAGATAAAAAAATACAAGGAAAACTACGGCGATGAAAAGAAGAATGCCGACAGCAAATGCCTCGAGCTTCTTGTGAAACGCGGTGAAGAAATACAGAAAAACGAAATAACGTTTAAGAATCTCTCTGAAAAGGGTGAGAGGATAAGATTATGATTTTGGGAGATAAACGGAAAACGGTTATTGAAAATATAAAAACGAGTGTAGAAAACGGGGATTTTTATGCAAAAGTCGAGCCTGACGACCCGGTTCTGAGCGAGAGAGAGAGCAGACAAATAACCGACGCATACACGGAAAACAGGAAAAGAATCGATTTTAAAACAAAGTCCGTACTTGCGGAACTTATAGTCCGCGCCGCAACAAAACGGATAAATGCGGATACCGAGATAGTCGGACTCGAAAAAATTCCGAAAGAATTGGGCGGTGTCATAATCACAAGCAATCACTTCGCCCCGCTTGAGAATACGGCAATAAGATACATGCTCTCAAAAATCGGGCGCAGAAAAATGGGAATTATCAGCCAGACCGGCAACTTCGCAATGAAGGGAACAATCGGATTTTTGATGAATTACGCCGACACGATTCCGATTTCATCGGAACCGCGGTACCTCGCACGAAGCTTTATGTCGATACTGAAAGAAAAACTTGTGATTAACAAGGAAGCAATCCTGCTCTACCCCGAACAGGAAATGTGGTACAATTACAGAAAACCGCGTCCTCCGAAAAAAGGAGCCTACTTCTACGGCTCCAAGCTGAACGTGCCGATAATATCATGTTTCATCGAAATTGTTGATTTAAACGAGGACGATTCGGACGAGTTCAAAAAGGTAAAATACCGCGTCCATGTTCTCGGAGTCCTGTATCCCGACAGCAATAAGACCTCGCGCGAAAATACAGAGTATCTCGCAGAGACCGATTACGAAATGAAGAAGAATTGCTATGAAAAGGTCTACGGCAAGACCTTGACATATGATTTTGAGAGTACGGACATAGCGGGCTGGAAAGGAAAGCTTGATGTCTAAAGAAACACGTTACTATTCGGATTTTTCGGACGACTTTTCGGAAACAAAAACACAGGACTTTAAAATCCGCGATGATTATAAATGGGTAAGAAACAGTTTTTTTGCAAAGCTGTTTTCAGGAGTGGTGTATGCGGCGGCGATCGCATTCGGGTGCGTGTTCTGTCCGCTTGTACTGCGCATGAAAAGCCCGCACGGCGCGTCAAAGATGAGAAAGACGAAGGAGGGCTTCTTCATTTACGGAAATCATACACAACCTGTGGGGGACGTGGTAATCCCCGCATTATGTGCTTTTCCGAAGCGTATATATACGGTCGTCAGTCAGGCAAACTACGGAATCCCCGTAATCGGCAGGCTTTTACCTTACCTCGGCGCACTCCCGATTTCCGATACGTTTGAAGGAATGAGAGAGTTTAACCGCGCGGTGGAGTACAGACTGTCGCAGAAAAGGCCGATAGTTATATATCCCGAGGCTCATGTCTGGGAGTATTATACGGGAATACGCCCGTTTCCGGACACCTCATTTAAGTTCCCTGTATATCATGAAAAACCTTCGTACGCAATGACCGCAACATATAGGAAGACACGCTTTTTCAAAAGGCCGGTCATGAATGTGTATATAGACGGGCCTTTCTTCCCTCATGGAAAAAACAAGCGTGAAAAGGCAGAAAATCTTAAGAACGATATCTACGGCGCAATGCTCAAACGCAGTAAATTAAGCGACTGCGAGTATATAGCGTACAGAAAGAAGGACGAGTAGCGCGCATCGCTTGAAAACGGAAAAAACGTGTGGTAAAATAAGCAGAAAGTGAAGGCTCTTTGCGAAAGGATGCGCGCATATGAAAATCATATATCAGAACAAGACCTCCGCAATACAGTTTGCAAGAGAAACGGGACTGTGGCGGGTTCCTCATGTGCATAAGGAAATTGAAATAATCTATGTAAGAAAGGGAACCGCATCCGCCTACACGGATAAAAAAAACTATGAACTGAAAGAGGGAGACCTGTTTATTACTCTTCCGAATCAGATTCACTATTACGAAACGCGCGAGTCCGGGGAGTTTGCGGTTATTATTTTTTCGCCCAAGATTATATACGGCTTCGGTGATGTGCTGTCAAAAAGCGTGTCGGATATAAATGTAGTCAAATCCGTGCCGGAAGACGGGATAAGGAATGCACTTGAGCATTTGTGGAAGGTTTCGGGAGATTATACGGAGCTCGCCGTGAACGGGTATATAAATGTTATCATGAGCCTTGTTTTTCCGAAATTACAGCTCAGACCGTCCGGTGGTTCGGAAAATACCGCACTTAATAATCTGATTTATTATTGCACGCAGAATTTCAGAGAAAACATAACCCTTGACGATGCGGCAAAGCATCTGCATCTCAGTAAGTATTACATATCGCACCTCATAAATAAAGAACTGAAAACGGGATTCAGCGAGTATATAAACAGCCTGCGCGTTTCCGAAGCGCGCGTGCTTTTGAGAGAAACCGACGAAAAAATAGCCGACATCTCGGAAGATGTCGGCTTTGGTACAATACGTTCGTTTAATCGCGCATTTAAGCGGATGCTGGAAATGTCTCCGCTTGAATACCGCAAAAAAAATTCAATGCTTAGAAAATAGACCTTAAATAATCAATGCTTATCTTTGCGCATTCCAAAGGCGTTTTCCCGAGGCTCGGCTTATCTTGCTCGACAATGAGCCATGAGGTTCCCGCGTCTTTTGAAGCCTTAAGTATTGCGGGAAAATCCTGAACGCCCATACCTAACGGACGGAATTCGAAGCTGCCTTTTGCAGCTTCATTTTTGTCTTTGCCGTCGCCGAGCAGGGCATACATGTTTTCGCTCTTTGAGCCCGTGAAATCCTTCAGATGAACAGTTTCGGCGCGTCCGGAATATTTGCGTATGTAATCTGCGGGGTTTTCTCCGCCGACGTTTATCCAGCAGGTGTCAAGCTGTGTGAGCAAAAGCTCTTTCGGCACATTTCTGTATAATCTGTCAAGACTGTATTCGCCGTTTGTTTTCTTGAATTCAAAATCGTGATTGTGGTAACAGAGCCTCATTCCATTGCGGTTTGCGAGCTCACCAAACCTCTTTACGCTGTCATAAAACTCAGCCTGAGCTTTTCCGCCGCCATGACATTCGTGGGCAACGCCGGGAATTACAATGTACTTACAGCCAATTTCGGAATATGTTTTGTAAACCCCTTCGCCCTGCTCAAATTCATGATAGGGAACATGGGCAGATATGGGAATAAGCCCTATTTTTTCACACATCTCACGCACTTCCGCGGCGCTGTGTCCGAAAAGCCCGGCAAATTCAATGCCGTCATACCCGAGCTCCTTTACTTTTTTCAGTGTGCCTTCAAAATCCGAGTTCATATCTGCGTCTACGGAATAGAGCTGTAACGCTATCGGAAAATCGTACATAATCATATCCTCCTTAAATCTGCGGAATTTCGATTGAAATTTCTTTTCCCGCTTCTGCGGAGAGTACGATACCGTCTATTATCGCCTGGTTGCAGAGAATTTCACCTGACGGTACTGTGGGCTTTCCGCCGTTCTTTATCGAATCGACAAACGCGCGGAGCTTCTTTTTGAATAAATCGCTTGAAGGCTTGAGCGGTACCTGATACTCAAGTGTTGTATTGCCTATCGTTTTGTAAATCGTGAGAGGCTTGTTAAATTCGCCGTTCCAGCATTCGGTGGAGGGAATACGAAGACCGCCTTTTGTTCCTAATATGAGTGCGTCTCCGCAGGTGTCCATGTTCATCGCCCATGATATGCGGAAATCAAGAATGATACCGCCCTCAAGACGTATAAAAGCCGCCGCAAAATCGTCAACGCCGAACTTCTTTGCATACTCGGGATGATTCTCATAGTATTCGGGGTTCGTGCCAAAAAAAGCTGATGTATAACCTGAGACTGTAAGGGGCTTCGGGTATCCTACCGCGCCCATGAGCATATCAAGCGAGTAAGAACCGATGTCGCCTACCGCGCCGATACCGCCCGTCTCTTTTTCGATGAATGTTGTGCCGAACGGAGTGGGGATACCGCGTCTGCGTCCTCCTTCCGCCTGCATATAATAAATCTTTCCGAGTTCTCCGGATTCTACAATCTTTTTTATCATCTGCATATTCTCGCTCATGCGCGGCTGAAACCCGATAGTAAGTATTTTGCCCGACTCTTTTTCGGCGCGAATTACTTCAACTGCTTCATTGAGAGTTACCGTAAACGGCTTTTCGAGCATTACATTTACGCCGGCGTTAAGCGCGTGTATCGCACAGGGAGCATGCTGACGGTTGTAAGTGCAGATGCTCACTCCGTCAAGGTCTTTTTCACTGTTCAAAAGCTCCTCATCACTTCCGTAAATACGGCAGTTCTCAAGTCCGTGTTCTTTTGCAAACCGTGATGCCTTTTCGGGAAGTAAGTCGGCGAGCGCGACAATTTCGACATCCGGCATTTCTTTGTAGCGAACAACGTGGGATTCGG
Organism: uncultured Oscillospiraceae bacterium; assembly: GCA_934446465.1. Classification (GTDB taxonomy): domain Bacteria; phylum Bacillota; class Clostridia; order Oscillospirales; family JAAYXM01; genus CAKSEF01. The sequence continues at coordinate 712 of CAKSEF010000050.1, read as the reverse complement.
CTATCCAGCCCGTTCCGATAATTGCTATTTTCACCTTTTTTGACGCGTCAATAACCTCTTTTTCCTGATTTGTCTTGAAAGCGTCAAGCCCTGCTTCTTTTGCCATATCTCTTTCCTCCGTTTCTTATATTACAAACTGTCGCATATAACGGCAGCTCAGAGCAACCGAATCGGCAATACGCTCTTTGGAACCTTCAAATGCCATGTCTTCGACTTCTATGCAGGCGTAACCGTCATATCCGATGTCAGTGAGCGCGGATACGAATTTGCCCCACTCCACATCTCCGAGTCCGGGGAGCTTCGGACTCATGTAGTCGAGCGGATATCCCATTATACCGACATCATCGAGCTTATCCCGAAAAATCTTGATGTCTTTAAAATGCACGTGAAATATCTTGTTTTTAAATTCATAAATAGGCTTTATGTAGTTCATCTGCTGCCATATGAAATGGCTCGGGTCAAAGTTTATTCCGAAATTGTGAGACGGAAGAATTTCGAACATTTTGCGCCAAAGTCTCGGCGAGGTAAAGAGGTTTTGACCTCCGGGTCATTGCTCCGCGCCGAAGAGCATCGGACAGTTCTCAACAGCAACCCTAACGCCTTTCTCCTCGGCATATCGGATTATAGGAGGCCAGATTTCGCGGAACAGCTCAAGGTTTTCCTCAACTGTTTTTGATTGGTCTCTGCCAATAAACGTGGTAACCGTATTAAC
>CAKSEF010000049.1 GCA_934446465.1 uncultured Oscillospiraceae bacterium | reverse complement strand
AAAAATACAAGAAAACGTACCGCCGTAATACTGACGTATACGGCGGTACATTTATGAAGTATTTACTTAAAATACGGTTTCAAAACCAATGCTTCCTTGTCGGACGGTGGCTAAAGCCGCAGCTCTTTTTTGCTATTGATATTTTGTATTTTTGATTTTCAGACGGTTTAATTCACGCGCCATTTTATCGCGGGCAAGGTAATATTCCTGTATGCTTCTTTTCTGGAGCATTGCCTCCTTGGCATCCGCGGCCTCGCGTTCTGCAAGGTTTACGTCTATCTCCTCGGGAAGCTCCGCCGTCTCGACAAGAACGAGAACATTTCCGTCCTCCGATACGAGGATTCCCGACGATACGGCGGCAACGGTTTCGCTGCCGTCCGGCTTTCGGAGTGTTAAAACTCCGGGAACTACCGCGGCGGTAATGTTTCTGTGGCCCGCCATTATACCGTAAAGTCCATCCTCTGTGGGTATAATGAGCGAGGTACATTCTCCCTCATAAAACGGCCTGTCAGCCGCGAGTATGCGAAGAAAAAAGCTTCTCATATATTATCACCGCCGAGCGACTCCGCCTTTTTGAGTACATCTTCAAATGTCCCGACATTGAAAAATGCGGATTCGGGTATGTCATCGCCCTTTCCGCTTATTATCGCCTCAAAGCCGGAAAGCGTCTCCGAGAGGGGGACATATACGCCGGGAATACCCGAGAACTTTTCGGCTACATGGGTGGGCTGGGAAAGGAAGCGCTGAATCTTTCTCGCGCGGGAGACGACCAATTTGTCCTCGTCCGAAAGCTCGTCAATTCCGAGTATTGCTATGATGTCCTGAAGCTCGCTGTATTTTTGCAGAATCTCCTGTACGGAGCGCGCAATGTCATAATGGCGTTTTCCTACGATGTTCGCGTCAAGTATCCGCGATGTCGATTCAAGCGGGTCAACCGCGGGATATATGCCCTGCTCGGCAATCTTCCTTGACAGAACGGTCGTTGCGTCAAGATGTGAAAACGTCGTGGCAGGGGCAGGGTCGGTAAGGTCGTCGGCAGGAACATATACCGCCTGAACCGAAGTAACCGAGCCGTCGTCTGTTGAGGTTATGCGCTCCTGAAGCGCGCCCATTTCCTCGGCAAGAGTCGGTTGGTACCCGACGGCGGAGGGCATGCGTCCGAGAAGTGTTGAAACCTCGCTTCCCGCCTGGACAAAGCGGAATATATTATCAATAAACAGGAGAACGTCGCGCTTTTCCGTATCGCGGAAATACTCCGCCATCGTAAGCCCGGAAAGGGCAACGCGCATACGAACGCCGGGAGCTTCGTTCATCTGACCGAAGACAAGAGCAGTCTTGTCAAAAACACCGCTCTCCCGCATTTCGCGCCAAAGGTCATTGCCCTCGCGCGAGCGTTCGCCGACGCCCGTGAATACGGAATATCCGCCGTGTTCCATTGCTACATTGTGAATCAATTCCTGAATAAGAACGGTTTTGCCGACACCCGCACCGCCGAAAAGTCCTATTTTTCCGCCTTTCGGATACGGCTCGAGAAGGTCTATTACCTTTATGCCCGTTTCGAGTATATCCACCGCGGGGCGCTGCTTTGAAAATACGGGGGGCTTTCTGTGTATCGCAAGACGCTTTTCGGAGCGGGGAATCTCCCCGCCGCCGTCTATCGTTTCGCCGAGTACGTTAAAGAGACGGCCGAGCGTGCATTTGCCGACGGGAACCTTAATGGCACTGCCTGTCGGAACAACCTCAAGCCCGCAGAAGAGCCCTTCACTCTCGCAGAGGAGAATACAGCGGACAACGCCGTTTCCGAGATGCGAGGCGACCTCCATAACCCGCGTTTTGCCGTCAAGTGTAACGGTGAGCGCTTCACGGATTTTCGGAAGCGTGCCGTCCTCAAAGGCGACATCCGCCACCGAACCCTGAATTTGAACTATTTTGCCTGTTGCCATGGAATATTCACCCTCTTCCGTTTCGGCTGTATTTCGCACCTGCTGATACCTCCGTAATCTCCTGCGTTATAGAGCTTTGGCGCAGATGATTATATGTCAGACGAAGCTCGTGCAGGAGTTTATCGGCATTTCGGTTAGCCGAGTCCATTGCGGCCATTCTCGCGCTTTGCTCACAGCAAAAGCTGTCAATAAGTGCGCTGAATATAAAGCCCTGAACAAAGCTCGGAGCTATGCTCTCAAGTACGTGCCCGACGGACGGATAAAACTCAAATTCGTGCGATATCCTCCGCTCGCCTGTCGGCGCCGAAAACAAAGTTTTGTGAAAGGGAAGCAAACGTGATGTTTTGACGTTTGAGCTTATCCCGTTTCTGTAATCTGTGTATATAATGAACAGCTTATCAATCCGGCGGTTTATGAAAAGGTCGATTAAAACGGCGGAAATCTCACGCGCGCGGTGGAATGTCGGGTTCTGCGCAGTGTAGAGAAAACTGCGCTCTATCGGTATACCGTGCGAAAGGAAGAACTGACGCCCGTATTCACCGACAACAAAGAGCTTGAAATCCTTATGCTCGGAAATACTTTTCATTGCCTCGCGGAGAACATTATGGTTATACGAACCCGCAAGTCCCTTGTCGGCCGTTATCACAAGGTATGCAAACGTGCCGTTTAAGCCCTTTGAACCCTCATCGGGATATAAATATATGCTTTGAACGTCCGAAGCTGTTCTGAAAATGCGTTTAATTTCGCCTTTTACGGCGTCGAAATACGGACGCGTCAAATCGAGCGCTTTTTTCGCCTTCTGCATTTTCGAAGAAGAAATAAGATACATAGCGTTCGTTATTTTCCGCGTTTCGGAAACGCTTTCGATTCTCGCCTTGATATCCTTAAGATTAGCCATATCACTACGCCTCCGAGCCCGAGATAAAGCGCTCCGCGGTTTCGGAAATCAGCTTGCGGTCGCTGTCGGTGAGAATTTTGGTGCTTTCTATTCTTCCGCACAGCGCAGGCTGTGTTTCGCGGAAGAATTTGAGAATTTTCAGGGCTGTCTCACGGACATCACCGCTTGTGCGGACAAACAGGCGTTCCGATGAACAGCAGAGGAGAATTACCTGCTCATACATGGCATATGAGAGATACCGGGGCTGGCACAAAAGCTGCATGAGCCGTTCGCCGTATATGAGCTGTTCGCGGACGGAATCGTCCAAGTCGCTCGAAAACTGCGTAAACACCTTCATTTCACGGTACTGCGCCAAATCGAGTCTCAGCGAACCTACTGCGGATTTCATTGCCTTTGTCTGGGCATCACCGCCGACGCGCGAAACAGAAAGACCTACGTTTACGGCGGGGCGCTGACCGGCAAAGAAGAGGTCCGATTCGAGGAAAATCTGCCCGTCCGTTATCGAAATAATATTTGTGGGGATATATGCGGACACATCGCCGTTCTGCGTTTCCGCTATCGGGAGCGCGGTCATGCTCCCGCCGCCGCGCTCGTCTGACAGATGCGCGGAGCGTTCCAAAAGGCGTGAATGAAGAAAAAATACATCGCCGGGGTACGCTTCACGGCCGGGTGAGCGCCCGAGAAGCAGGCTGAGCGAACGGTATGCGGCGGCGTGCTTTGTCAAATCGTCATAGACGATAAGCACGTCGCGTCCGTTTTCCATGAAATATTCGCCGAGCGCACATCCTGAATACGGCGCAATGTAGAGAAGCGGGGCGGAATCACTTGCGGGAGCGCTGATAACGGTCGTGTACTCCATCGCACCGCCTTTTTTGAGCGTTTCGACAATCTGCGCGACAGAGCTTGCCTTCTGACCGATTGCGACGTATATGCAGACCGCGTTTTTATTCTTTTGGTTGAGTATGGTATCGATCGCTATTGCGGTTTTGCCCGTTTGTCTGTCTCCGATAATGAGTTCGCGCTGACCGCGTCCTATCGGAAACATTGAATCAATAGTTATAATTCCTGTTTCGAGGGGCGTATTGACGGGCTGACGGTCGATAATTTCAGGTGCGCGGTGCTCAACGGGGCGGAAACCGTCGCTCTCTATCGGGCCGTTGCCGTCAATAGGAGAACCAAGCGAATCTACAACCCTGCCGATAAAACCGTCTCCCACGGGGACACCTGCTGTTTTCCCCGTTCGGTATACGGGAGTGCCCTCACAGACGGAGCTTTCATCGTCAAAGAGCATACAACTGACCTTATCGCGGATGAGGTTCTGCGCCATACCGCGCACACCGCCCTCGAAAAGGAGAATTTCGCCGTAGCAAACATCATCAAGCCCCGTAACATCGGCGATGCCGTCATATACGGCGGCTACCGTTCCCACTTTATGCGAGAGCGCGCGCGGTATCCAGCTTCTGAGCGAGTCTTTCAAAAGCGGGATAACGTCGGGCGCGTTATCCGAGACCTTTGCAAACTCACTTTTCAGTTGTGAGAGACGTCCGCGGAGCGACCAGTCATAAACATCGCCGAGGACTTCAAGCCGGAAACCGTCTGTTTCTTTATCTTCGCACCACTCTATTGACAAGTCCCTCTTGTATTTTTTCTTGAGAAATGCCGAAAAGCGCGAAGTCTGCTCATCGTTCGGGGGAGTCTTTGAATAGATACGTGCGAAACCGTCATTCATCATCGCTCTCATCTCCCCGGGCATTGTCGAGGAAGCTGTCGAATGCTTCCGAGCTGTTCTTAAATGCGAGCTTCTCTGCTGCGGTATATGCAATTTCGGTTATGTCGCTCTGCGCAGAGTCGATAATCCTTTTCTTTTCTTTTTCGGCATTCTTCTGTGCTTTCTGCACAATTTCACGGGCTTCCGCTTCGGCGCGGGCAAGCCTTTCGCTGCAAAGCTTATCTATGCGCGCGGTTTCCTCGCTTTCGCGGAGGCGGAGCTTCTCATCTGAGTCGCTGAGAAGCTTTGAAAGCTTCTCGTCTTTTTCGTTTGCGTCGGAAAGCTTTGCATTTGCGTCGTCGTCAAGCTTTTTATAGTAATCCCTGCGCTTGTTCATAAATTTGAGCACAGGGGAATACAAGAGAAAGTACGATATGGCAAACAGAAGAACAAAGTTGAAAAGATGAAGCAGTATCTGCTGCCAGTCTATATTTAAGGGTATGTTCATCAGATTTCACCCGCTTTATAAAACAAATATTATAAGAATTGCGATAATAAGCGCGTAAATAATTGCGGTTTCGATAAATACAAGACCGAGCATGAGGCTCGTGCGTATATCATTCTTAACCTCGGGCTGGCGGGAAATGCCGTCAGCTGATTTTGAGATTGCCGTTCCCATTGCAATCGCACCTGCCGCCGCCGCGATACCGACTACAACTGCCGCGGCGATTGCCTTGCCTCCGACACCTCCGTCTGCGGAGTCTGCATCGCCCGCCGCATAAGCAGGGGCAAGGGTAAAAATAAGCATAATTGCGAGAAGTATTATCGCTGTCGTTCTTTTGATTTTCATTTTGACTGACCTCCGTTATTCTTGTTTTTTCGCGGTTCTGTAACTTCGCCGTAGAAAAGTGCGGTAAGCATAGTAAGAACGTATGCCTGAATCAGTGCATGAAGAAGCGTAAACAACACTCCGACAATGACCGGAAGCACAAAACTCAGCGAAAAATAATAATACACAAGCTCGGTTACGAGCGCGCCCGAAAGCAGAGCACCGAAAAGGCGGAAGCTCATTGATATGGGCAGTGAAAAGTCCTTTAGCGTCTGACCTGCTCCGCGAAGTCCGTTTGCAATAAGCCCGCCGGAGAGTATCACGAGATACGAAAGGCATCCCATACATATCGCACCGTTAATATCGGAGAGCGGAGCGGGAAGAGGCACGGATGCGCCTTGCGTCGATACCGCTTGAAATCCGAAAAGCTCAAAGAGCGTTCCTATGAATATATACGCGCCGGCAGTGAACACATATGCGCCGAGGAACCCGTTCCTATGGGGACTGTTACTGACGGCGAGCCGATTAAACATTCCGACGGCTTCCTCCAAAAAGAGCTGGAACCTGCCGGGAATCAGCTTAAAGCGGGGAATAATAAATATGCGTACTGTAAGCGCAAAGATAAAGAATATAAGCGTTACGGCAAATGCGGATATAAGACCGGGGTTTACGTCTTTTATGCCGAAAAGGCTTATCTTATACAGGTCGTGAAGAACCTCGCTTCGCATAACGGCGGATATGTTCTCCTCCTCACCTGACGAATGTGTGAGAAAGATTCCGACAAGGAGCAAAACTGCCGTTATGCCAAACATCAAGGCGCTTACTGTGCGCTTTCTCTTTGACATATTAAGACTCCTTTCTCAAATGACCTACATATTATAGTCCCTTTGTTTTGATATTTCAAGCATATTTTGCAAAAAAAACGGTCGGGGAAAAGCCTCCGCGACCGTTAAAAATGCGTGTATTATAAGCGTATACTCTTCCATTTTCCGCGCCTGAACCGAATATAGAACAGGACAGTCCTTATTGACTCGTCAATTACCACACCTATCCACGAGCCTATAACTCCGAGAGGAGTATGGCATAGAATATAGAACATCAGCGGTCGGACAACTGACATACAGACAACGGTTACAAACATGGCGAACTTGACGTCTCCCGCACCGCGGAGTCCGCCTATAATAATTACGAGCGCGATACTTATAAACGAAAAGCACGCGAGGATTTTTGTCATTATACACGCCTGGAAGAAAGTCTGAGCGCCTGCCGTTTTATCGGGAACGTAAAGGGAAACTATGCTGTCTCCGAAAACTCCGAGGACGAGTATTAGTATGAGCGAAAATGCGAGGGCCATGCCGATTGAGATTTTGATGTCAAGCTCTGCAACATCGCTCCGTTTTCTGCCGAGGTTCTGCCCGACGAGCGCGCTTGCCGCACCCGAAAAGCCGGAAGCGACGCCGACAAGAAGCGAATACAGGGTGCAGGTTATCATATATGCGGCGTATGCGTCGTCGTTACCGAGCGAGTTGATTATGCGCACGCAGAAGAGGGAGGACAGGAAGAACGCAAGCTGTTCGGCAAAGTACGACGGAGCAATTATTTTAACCGAGCGGAATATTTCCCTGTCGAAAGTGAACTTCGATTTAAGGTCCAGATACGGAACGCGTCCGCGCTTCAAAACAGAGAAAACGGCAATGGTGCTCTGGACGGCAAAACATATAAATGTGGCGATTGCGGCGCCTCTCACGCCGAGAGCGGGAAATCCGAAATTTCCGCCGATGAGGAGATAGTTAAAGATTACATTTATAACATTTGACACTAAATTCGTAACCATAACGATTTTAGTGCGTCCGGCGGCACGGTTTGCCGAGTTGATAACACCCGAAATCGCCCATACAGGAACACCCATAAGCCAAATTCTGAGATAGGCAACGGCATCGCCGAGGATGGCGTCGGGAGCATTGCACATACGAATTAAAAACGGTGCAAAAATATATGACGGTATGGCGATAAGCACTGATATTATCAGCGAGAAGACGAGAGATTGGCGCATCGTGTTATTCGCGCCGTCATTGTTGCCTTCGCCGATTCTGCGCGCGGTGATTGCCATAACGGCGATATTGAGCGCAGCATAAAAGGAGAGAATGAGCTGGCGCGGGGAGGATGAAGTACCTATTGCGCTTATTGCATTTGTTCCCACGACGCCGACCATCATCGTATCCATCATACTGCAAACAGAAAGCATGACCGATTCAATAACTGACGGCCATGCCATTTTAAATACAGTACTGCACGCGCTCCTCATGGACGGGAGCGCGCCGAGTCGGTTTCTTTCGGGAATCAGTTTTTCGGGGGAGAGAAAAGCACTGACGAAGTTCATACGAAACACCTTCTCGTTTCAAAGTGTTTGAGTATTGTAGCACATGAGGTTAATTTTGTAAATAGCTTTTTAAAAAAAGAACAATATATTTTTTCTATAACATAATGGGCAGAAAAGAACGGAACGAGCAATCGTTCCGTTCTTTGGATTCATATTACTTTGAAAGCTCGGAAAGCTTCTCGAAGCGTTCCTTTGCCCTCTCCTCAGCCTTTTCAAAAAGCTTCTCGGCTCTCTCCGGGAATTTGAGCTTGAGCGATGTGTAACGCGTCTCATTCTCGATAAATTCACGGTAGTTGCCTGTCGGAGCTTTGCTGTCGAGCTGGAAGCCGTTCTTGCCGTCCTTTACAAGGCGCGGGTCGTAACGGTAGAGGTGCCAATAGCCTGCTTCAACAGCCTTCTTAGCCTCGGACTGTGCGTTCGTAAGACCACCCTTGATGCCGTGGTTGATGCACGGAGCATAAGCGATTACGAGCGACGGACCCGGATAAGCCTCGGCCTCTGCTATTGCCTTGATGCACTGTGCCTGGTTTGCACCCATGGAAATCTGTGCAACGTATACATAGCCGTAGGACATTGCGATTGCGCCGAGGTCCTTCTTGGCAAGCGACTTACCGTTAGAGGCAAACTGCGCTACCTGACCTATCTGCGAAGCCTTGGAAGCCTGACCGCCTGTGTTGGAGTAAACCTCGGTATCGAATACGAATACGTTTACGTCCTTACCGGAAGCGAGAACATGGTCAACACCGCCGAAGCCGATGTCGTATGCCCAGCCGTCGCCGCCGAATATCCAAACGGACTTCTTCTTGAGCATATCCTTGTTTTCAACAACCGTCTTGCAAAGGTCGCACTTCGGTTCGCCGATTGCGGCAAGGAGAGCGTCGGAAGCCTTTGCTGAACCGTTTGTATCATCCTTGTTTGCAATCCAATCGGAAGCTGCTGCCTTGACGGCGGCATCGGGTGATTCGTTTGCAATCTGCTCGATAACTGCCGCGAGCTTTTCGCGTCTCTGGTCGATAGCAAGCTTCATACCGAGACCGAACTCTGCGTTATCTTCGAAGAGGGAGTTCGCCCATGCGGGGCCGTGTCCCTGCTTATTAACCGTGTACGGAGTAGACGGTGCGCTGCCGCCCCAGATTGAGGAACAGCCCGTTGCGTTGGCAATGTACATTCTGTCGCCGAAGAGCTGAGTGATGAGCTTTGCATACGGAGTTTCTCCGCAGCCTGCACATGCGCCAGAGAACTCGAGGAGCGGCTGCTCAAACTGGCTGCCCTTGACGGAGTTCTTGTTGACGGGGAGTTCCTTCGGAGCAACGTTCTTAACGGCATAATCAAAGCCCTTCTGCTCGCCGCGCTGTGTATCGAGAGGCTTCATGACAAGTGCTTTCTCCTTAGCCGGACAAATGCCTGCGCAGAGTCCGCAGCCGAGGCAGTCGAGAACGTCAACGCTCATGGCAAACTGAAGGTCTTCGCAGCCCTTGCCAATCATCGGCTTCATCTTCATTTCGGAAGGTGCGTTCTTAACCTCGTCGGCATTGAGCGCAAACGGACGGATTGCCGCGTGCGGGCAGACGAGCGAGCACTGGTTACACTGGATGCAGTTTGCGGGAATCCATTCGGGAACGTCAACCGCAACACCGCGCTTTTCAAATGCGGCAGTACCCTGCGGAAGCGTGCCGTCGGCAGAATCCTTGAATGCGGAAACGGGGAGCGAATCGCCGCGCTGTGAGTTGACAGGCTGCATAATGTTCTTTACGAAGTCTGCAACGTCCTTGCGGTCGGTATCCGGAGTCGGATATTCGATATCGCCCGTTGCGTTTGCCCAATCCGCGGGAACCTTAACCTCGACGATGTTCTTGATACCTTCGTCGATGGCCTGATGGTTCATCGCAACGACCTTTTCGCCCTTACGGCTGTATGTGTTTACAACGGCTTCCTTCATGTACTTGACAGCTTCGTCAATCGGGAGAATGCCCGAAAGCTTGAAGAATGCTGCCTGAAGCACCATGTTGATGCGTCCGCCGAGTCCGATTTCGCGGGCAATGCGGATACCGTCGATTGTGTAGAACTTGATGTTGTTCTTTGCAATGTATGCCTTAACTTCGCCCGGGAGACGTGCGGAAAGCTCGTCTAAATCCCAACCGCAGTTGAGGAGGAATGTTCCGCCGGGAGTTAAATCCTGAACCATGTCGTACTTATCAACATAGGACGGGTTGTGGCACGCGACAAAGTTGGCGCGTGAGATGAAGTATGTCGATTTAATCGGAGAATCACCGAAGCGGAGGTGCGAAACCGTAATACCACCGGACTTCTTGGAGTCGTAAGCAAAGTATGCCTGAACCTTCTTGTCCGTGTGGTCGCCGATAATCTTAATCGAGTTCTTGTTTGCGCCGACCGTACCGTCAGAACCGAGTCCCCAGAACTTGCAGGAAATGATGTCCTTCGGAGTAACGTCGAGCTTCTCGCCGAGCGGGAGAGAAAGATTTGTAATGTCGTCCTCGATGCCGACCGTGAACGGGTTCTTCGAGGAAGAGGATTTGAGGTTCTCGTAAGTAGCTACGACGCAAGCCGGAGAGAAGTCCTTCGAGCCGAGGCCGTAACGTCCTCCGCATATCTTGACATCTGCAAACTTTGTATCCTTAACGGAGGCAACAACGTCGAGATAGAGCGGTTCGCCGAGTGCGCCGGGTTCCTTTGTGCGGTCGAGAACAGCGATGCTCTTGACAGTCTCGGGAAGTGCGGCAACAAACTTTTCGGCAACCCACGGACGATAAAGGCGTACTTTTACAAGTCCGAGCTTCTCGCCCTTTGAGTTTAAGTAATCGATTGTCTCCTCAATCGTATCGCAGGCAGAACCCATAGCAACGATAACGTGCTCGGCATCGGGTGCACCGTAGTAGTTGAAGAGCTTATAATCGGTTCCGAGCTCATTGTTGACTTTTTCCATGTACTTTTCAACAACGGCAGGAATGTTATTGTAATATGTGTTGCAGGCTTCTCTCGCCTGGAAGAAGATATCCGGGTTCTGAGCCGAGCCGTGAAGGACAGGATGCTCAGGATTGAGGGACGTCTCGCGGAACTTGCGGACAGCGTCCATATCAAGCATTTTTGCGAGCTGGTCATAGTCCCAGATTTCAATCTTCTGGATTTCGTGGCTTGTGCGGAAACCGTCGAAGAAGTGAAGGAACGGAACACGACCCTCGATAGCCGAAAGATGAGCTACCGCGCCGAGGTCCATAACTTCCTGCGGGTTCGTGGAAGCAAGCATTGCAAAACCTGTCTGACGGCATGCCATAACGTCTGAATGGTCACCGAAAATCGAGAGTGCATGGCTTGCGAGCGCACGAGCGGAGCAGTGAATTACGCCCGGGAGAAGCTCACCTGCGATTTTGTACATATTAGGAATCATAAGGAGCAGGCCCTGAGACGCTGTGAACGTCGTTGTGAGAGCGCCTGCCGCAAGAGAACCGTGGACAGCACCTGCCGCACCGGCCTCAGACTGCATTTCCATAACCTTTACTTCCTGACCGAAGATGTTTTTTCTTCCGGAAGCCGACCACTGGTCGGAGAGGTCTGCCATAACCGAAGACGGGGTAATCGGGTAGATGGCGGCGACGTCCGTAAAGGCATAGGACACATGAGCGGCAGCAGTATTACCGTCCATGGTTTTTATTTTTCTTGCCATTTTATTTTTTTCCTCCTTGATTTGTTCTCTAATAGATTATTCTATCACTTTGCCGTCCCCGTGTAAACAGTAGTTTGACGGGAAAAGCAAAATTATGCGAAAATATTACACTTAAACGGCATTATTTTATTATAAGCTCGTCAAGCGGACGCTTTGGAACGTGATGGACGCGGTTTTCATCGCGCCAATATTTTATATCGCCGTTTTCGGCAGTTTCGAGAACGACCTTTTCAACAGGCTTTCCCAAAGCAATCACAAGAGATATGTCGAAGTTTTCGGGAATACCGAGAACATTCTTAACGGAGCTTCGGCTGAGACTTCCTATCATACATCCGCCGAGCCCGCGCTCAGACGCCGCAAGAAGAATCGTCTGCGCCATGATTCCGACGTCCATGGCGTTTCCCGTTCCGAGTGAATTATCGTTTGCGATTATTATGTATGCGCTCGGACGCTCGCCTTCTTTCGGCTGACCGTCGGAAATATATCCCGCCCACTTAAGGTGCGGAAAAACCTTTTCACATTCCTCGCGTGAGGAAACAAGACGAAACTTAAAAAACTGTCTGTTCGCTCCGCTCGGGGTAATCCTTGCGTAGGAGCAAAGGGTCAGAAGCTCGTCGCGGGATATTTCAAAGCTTTCGTCAAACCTGCGGTATGAGCGGTTCTTTTCGACTAAATCATAAAAATTCATAGTCTTACTTCTTTATTACTTCGCCGTAAACGGTTCCGGCAAGTGCGGCTGCGTTGGATTCATCGGTGTCGACGTGCATTGCGGGAGCATAGCTTGAGCTTACGCGGATAACGACCTCGTCAAACGTGAGAGCTCTTTCGCTGTCGATTTTAACCGATACAATTTCCTTGTCCTTAAATCCGTACTTGTCGGCCTCTGCGGGTGTGAGATGTATGTGGCGTTTTGCGGCGATAACACCTTCTGTGAGCTCAAGCTCGCCTGCGGGGCCTACGAGCTTAACCGCAGCACTGCCCTTTACATCACCGCTCTCACGGATAGGAGCGGAAACGCCGAGTGTGCGTGCGTCCGTAAGGGAAACTTCAACCTGAGTAGCACTGCGCTCGGGGCCGAGAATCGAAACGTTTGCTATTGAACGCTTCGGGCCTACGAGAGTAACCTTTTCCTCCGAGAGGAACTGCCCCGGCTGAGAGAGCTCACGTTTAACATGAAGCTCGGCACCCTTTCCGAAAAGAACCTCTAAAGCCTCTTTCGTAACATGGACGTGGCGCGAGGAGGTCTCAACAAGAACTTTGAAATTTTCCATTATTATTCGACCTTTCTTATTATAATATAAACTTGCCATTATAATTTACCACAAAATGCGAACGACTTCAAGACGTTGAGTGCAAAAAAACAGGAAAAAAGCAGAAAATATAATAAAACTTAAGTCAAAACCGCAGCAGTCCGAGAGGGCGGGGAATAAACCTTCCGTGGACGTCATATAAATGAGGTACGGAAGGAGGCTTTCGGGTGGCAAATACATATATTGAAGAGCGGGCTGTTGAGCTTGCACACTACGTAATAGAAAACAAAAGCACGGTACGCGAGGCGGCAAAGAAGTTTTATATTTCGAAGTCTACCGTACATA
>CAKSEF010000048.1 GCA_934446465.1 uncultured Oscillospiraceae bacterium | reverse complement strand
GACTGCATAGGCGGGGAAAAAGTGTCCGCCGACTATCCCGGAGTTCTTGCACAGTACGTTTATGAAAAGTACGGCGAGGACGTCGAAAGCGTATTCTTCACAGGCCCGTGCGGAAATACCAATTGCCTGAACGCGGAAAATATTCCCGTAAAGGAACGTAATGATGCCGAGTATAAAGCGCTTCCGATTCATAAGAAGATGGGAACCATTCTCGGAGATGCGCTCTGCGAAATGGAAAAGAATATAAAATTCTCCGAAAACGATGCTCTTAATATTTCACGCGAGTTTGTCGCAGCGCGTCTGCGTGTTCCGACAGAGGACTATGTAAGAACAGCCGAGAAAATACTTCACGGCGAGGATGCAACATTTAAAGGATACGGCCTTGAAAGACTCACGCTCAAACCAAAAAAGCACGTTGCTGTTGCAACGATTAACGCCTACAATAATCCAAATAAGATGCATGAGGCGGAAATCACCGCGATGACGGTCGGAGACCTTGCGATGGTTTTTTGGCCCGCGGAAGTGTTCGTGGAGTACGGCAAGTCCGTAAGAGAGCGGTTTAAGGGAAAGAACGTCCTTATAGCCGAGCTTTCAAACGGATGCGTTCAGTGCTACCTCCCGACAGAGGAGGCAATCGAGCAGGGCGGTTACGAGCCTACGATTACGGGTGCGGTAACGCCGGGACCCGAGCTCGGAAAGTTCATGGTGGACGAGACAAACGAAATGCTCGAAAAATTCGGATTTTAAGAAAGGATAAGCCCTGTCTGACGGCAGGGCTTATTACGAGGTGAAGAAATGTTTAGATTCGGAATTGACGAGAAAAAAATAACCCCCGAAGTAGGAATGAATCTGCCCGGATATTTTAATTTCAGACCGTCCGAACGGATTCTTGACGAGCTGTATGCAAAGGCCTGCGCATTTGACGATGGTGAAAATGAGTTTATACATATCGTCTGCGATGCGGTCGATATGTATTATGAGGATATGAACAAAATAAGACGTGCGGTGTCCGATAAGACGGGACTAAGCACAGACAATATATCGGTAAGCGTAACACACTCGCATACGGCAGGACCTACATGGGGATGGTTCGATAGATACAGTAGTGATGAGTCATATATGGAATATCTGATTTCGCAGGCAACTCTTGCGGCGGTCGGCGCACACGAAGCGCGGAAGCCCGCAAGGCTCGGATTTTCCGTCGGAACGCTCGAAAACACCGCTTTTATACGCAGATATCATCTCAAAGACGGGACATTTTCGACAAATCCGCCGGCTGATAGGATTTTACGGGCGGAAACCGAACCGGATAATACATTTATTCTAATTAAAATTGAAGATGTCAACGGAAAGCTTGTTGCGCTGATTGAAAATTTTGCAAATCATGCAGACAGTGTCGGCTTGAATGTTGTGTCCGCCGACTATCCCGGTGAGGTTGCGCGCCTTGTGCGTGAAAAATACGGGGACGATGTTTTCAACGTGTTTATAAACTCGGCGGCGGGAGACGTAAATCACCTGAATCCGTTTGATAAGACTACATATGCGCCCGAATATCACAAAACCGTCGCAAAAAAGATAGCGGGGAAGATATTCTCCGAAACGGATAAAATCGAAACGTCGGGTGATGTGTGCGTTATCCCGAAAACATTATATTTTGATGTAAAAACGCGGAAACCGAGCATTAAGAATTATGAAACGGGAAAAAGAATACTTAACGGCGAAGACGTATCGTTTGAGGGATATGATGACTCGCAGTCGGGTCGTTATGTTTTTGCCACTGCTGCCGTTGAATGCGGCGACAGCAAGGTTGAAAAAATACGGGTAGAGATAAAAACTTTAAAACTCGGGGAATTGTATTTTGTATTTTGGCCGGGAGAAGTTTTCTGCGAGTTTGCAAAAAAAATCCGTGCGGAGTTTCCCGAGAGGACAATCGCCGTTTCCGCACAGGCAAATACGACGTTTGATTGCTATATCCCGTCGCGCGAGGGTTTTAAAAACGGCGGTTATGAACCGCGCGAGAGCGTTCCCGTAATGGCGGAGAAAGATGCGGGATATATAGTTGCGGATAAGACGGCAGAGCTTTTGAAAAGCTATTGACGTAAGATATTTTTTGCTTTAAAATGGTAAGCATAAACAGAGAATCAGAAGTGAAGGTGGTCATAAAGTCATGTTTGACGTTGCATGTATAGGCATTCTTGTTGCGGACGCAATCTGCAAGCCGGTAACCGCGCTTCCGGAGAGAGGCAAGCTTCAGCCGATAGACAGTATAAAATTGTATAACGGCGGGTGCGCAATGAGTGCGGCTGTCGATCTTGCAATACTCGGCTCAAAAAGCGCAATGATAGGAAAGATAGGGAACGACGGTTTTGGTACATACCTGAAGTCCGTGCTTGAGCAAAGCGGCGTCAATATTGACGGACTTGTTGTTGAGGACGGTGCAGATACCTCGGCTTCCGTTGTTATAGTTGATGACAGCGGCGAGCGTTCGTTCATTCACTGCAAGGGCGCAAATGACACATTCTGCTATGATGATGTGAATTTTGACGTTATAGAGGATTCAAGGATAGTGTTTATTGCAGGGTCAATGCTGATGAATAAGTTCGACGGCGATGACTGCGCCCGCGTGCTGAAACGCGCAAAGGAAATGGGAAAAATTACGGCTCTCGACACAGCGTGGGACGGGACAGGCCGTTGGATGAAAGTGCTCGCTCCGTGCCTTCCGTATGTGGACTATTTCATACCCAGTATTGAGGAAGCAATAGAACTTGCCGGCGGAGAAACAGAGCCTGCAAAAATTGCAGATTTCTTCTTTGACTGCGGTGTTTCCCATGTGGCAATAAAGGTTGGTAAGAAGGGATGCTATTGCCGTGAGTCGCGCGAAGGCGAGGGTGTTTATATAGCTCCGTTCATGCGCGAGAAGCCCGTTGATACAACCGGAGCGGGAGATTCTTGGTGCTCGGGATTCCTCCACGGCCTCGCAATCGGCAAGAATATGGAAGAGGCATGCCTTATCGGAAATGCGGTCGGTGCCCACGCAATCATGTCCGTCGGAGCGACCACGGGAATCCGCCCTTATGCCGAAATAGAAAAGTTTATCTCCGAGAATAGGAGATAAAATATGTCAATCAATATTGATAAAAGCATAAAAACCGCTAACCTGCAATATGTTAAGCAGAAGAACCTTACTCTTGTGTTTAACTTAATAAATGTGCATCAGCCCGTATCGCGTGCGTCAATCGCACACGCTACGGGCCTTAGCCCTACCACGGTATCGTCGCTTGTCGATGAGCTTCTTTCTGAAAATATGATAGCCGAAACAGGCATGGGAAAGCTTGCGGGAAGCGGGAGAAAGCCGATTATGCTGGAAGTAAACCCCAAAGGCGGATGCGTTGCGGCGGTTGAGCTTACGCATGACGGCTTTTGCCTTGAGGTGTTTGATATATCCGGAAAAAGCGTAAAACAAGCCGAATTAAAAACCGCGGACTACGAAAAAATAGGTTATGAGATAGCCGATGAAATAGAAAGGCTTGACGGAGACTGCGGTCGTCTGCTTGGTATATGCGTGGGGGTTCCGGGCGTTATTGACAGAAAAACCAAACGCGTAACCTCAACAATTATACCGATTGACCCCGACAACAACTTCTTCGACGTGCTCTGTGAAAGGTTTCCCGATTTGAAGATTAAGCTCGGCAATGAGTCGTCATTCTGTGCATATATAGAGAAAACGGAGCATAAAAGAAAAATCCACAGCCTCGTCTATATTGACATAAATGTGGGTATAGGCGCGGGTATAATATTGGAGGACAGAATTTTTACGGGAGCATTCGGAAACGCAGGCGAGTTTGGTCACGTCTCCGTTGATATAAACGGGAGACCGTGCAAATGCGGAAACCGAGGATGTCTTGAGGTAATGGCAGGAGTTCCCGCAATATGTGAGACGGCCGGTGTTAAAAATATCGCTGAAATAGATATGAACGACGGAAAAACCGCCGAAAAACTTGCCCCTGTATGCAAATATATTGCCTGCGGCATAAATAACGTAATTAACCTGATTAACCCGGAGGCCGTCGTAATAGGCGGAGAGATAACAAAGCTCGGAGAACCGTTCCTCGAAAAACTCAGAGGAGAACTGAAGGTGATTTTGAGCATAACTGACCGAGAACGCTTTAGCCTGAGCTTTTCAACCGTGAGCGGAAACCCCGTTACTCGGGGAGCGGGCAGATATATGCTTGACAGAATATTTGAAAACGGAGATTTCATAATAGAATAGGCGAAATAAATATCAATTCGGAGGACAAGATGAAGATATTTGACAGTATGGACAAATTGCTTGAAAATGAGAAAAAAAGAGAAGAAATCATAAAGACGTTCATGGAAAAAGGCGTGCTCTTTTCCGCACTTGACGTTGATATCGACGAAAACGCGGAAATAGGCGCGGGAACGGAAATCTATTCGGGATGCGTTATCGGTTCGGGCGTAAAAATAGGTAAAGACTGCAAAATCGGGCCGAACAGCGTTATAACTGACAGTACAATAGGAGACGGCGTTACAGTCAATTCCTCAAAAATTAGCGACAGCAAAATAGGCAGCGCAACAACCGTCGGACCGTATGCGCACCTGAGAAACGGATGCGTTATCGGGGAGAAATGCCGTCTCGGTAACTTTGTAGAGCTTAAAAACGCAACACTCGATACGGGAAGCAAGGTTTCACACCTGTCCTATATCGGAGACGCAGAACTCGGAAAACGCGTCAATATGGGATGCGGTTCAATAACCGTAAACTATGACGGTGTTTCAAAGTATAAGACGGTTATCGGCGATGACGCGTTTGTCGGATGCAACGTAAACCTTGTTGCGCCTGTAACGGTAGGAAACGGTGTTCTGCTCGCCGCAGGCTCCACAATAACGGACAGTGTTCCGGACGATGCCCTCGCAATCGCCCGCGCACGCCAAACGGTAAAGGAAAACCGTGCGGGGAAAATATTCGATGAAAAACGCAGAAATAAGAAATAACAGGTGATTATGTGTCGATATTTGACCTATTTAAGAAAATAGAGAGTGAGAAAAAAATGCCCGCAGGCAAACCGGATTGGATTGTCGCAGGACTCGGAAATCCCGGAAAAGAATATGAAACATCGCGCCATAATATAGGTTTTCTCGCTCTTGATACATTGTCGGGGATATATCACTCGGATATCCGCGAGATGAAGTTCAAGGGACTGTGCGGCAGATGTGAGATTGCGGGAAAGAGCGTTCTGCTTCTGAAACCGCAGACGTTTATGAATCTGTCGGGAGACAGCATATCCGCCGCAGCGGCGTTTTATAAGATACCTATGGAACGAGTGCTGGTCATATATGATGATATATCACTGCCTGTCGGCAAAATCCGTATACGCGAAAAAGGAAGTGCAGGCGGGCATAACGGTATAAAAAACATCATAGAACGCACTGGAACGGATGTGTTCCCGAGAATAAAAGTCGGGGTAGGCGCGCCGAAAGGCTCAGGTGAGCTCGTCGGCTGGGTTCTCGGCTCGTTCTCACCGGACGACCGAAAAATGATAGAAAACTCGATAGACCGCGCCTGTGAAGCCGTGCAGGAGATAATCCTAAACGGCTGTATGAAGGCTTCGTCAAAATTTAATTAGAGGCAGGAAAGAATAATGCTTGCTTTAAGCCGTGTGCTTGAAAAAAACAGAGACTTTGCTGATTTTCTGCAAAAACTAAAAGCCGGAGAATGCCCGATAGCGCTCTCCGGCTTGTCTGCCGTACATAAGGCACATATCTTATCATCTGTGAGAATGATTACAAAACGCCCAATTGTCTGCATATACGCCGATGAACTTGACGCGAGACGTGCCTCGCGTGATATTTCCGCAATGTGCGGGGAAGATGCTCATGTTCTCCCCGTGTCGGAGCTGTCTCTGCATGATGCCGACAGTGCATCGCATGAGTTTGAGCATGAACGCACGGCAGCATTAAAGGCAATGTCCGATAAGAGCGCGGGAATAACTCTTGCACCCGTATATGCGCTGCTCCAGAAAACCGCGCCGAAGGAAGAATTTGCAAAGCGCGAGCTCTCCGTAAGGCTCGGCGAGGAAATAGCCCCCGAAAAGCTCACAGAGCTTCTGGTCTCTTTCGGATATATAAGGTGCGGGCAGGTTGAGTCGGAAGGGCAGTTCGCCGTCCGCGGGGGAATTTTTGATATATTTTCTCCGGGAAGCGAAAACCCCGTCCGCATAGAGTTTTTCGGCGATGAAGTGGATTCAATGGGATTCTTTGAAACAGAGTCCCAAAGAAGAATAGAGAATGTCAAGAAAGCTAATTTTCTCCCCGCGACGACTTTTGAGAGCGGGCTTTCAGAGGTGCTTATCAATAAAATAAAAACTGCACTCGAAACGGAAACGGGGCGAAAGAAAAAGAATGAAAAATTGATAGAAACACTTCGGCATGACCTCGACATTCTCGAGAACGGAATGTTTCCCAAAGCGCGCGACAGGTATCTCAATCTAATGTATGAGACTACGTCGTGCGGGCTTGATTATATACCGAATAACGCCGTTGTTTTTATCGATGATTATTACAGAATCCGAGATGCCGCGGGACGCGAGCTGAAACGCGAGCGCGAAGATATAAAGAGTCTCATATTAAGCGGGTTTCTGCTGCCGGACACTGACGGATTCAGCTTCGGCTTTGAACGTATAAAGGCGCTTTCGGGTATCTATGACTGCGTGTTTTTGGAGGCGTTTGTCCGCGCCGAGTACGGAATTTCCCCGAAAGCAGTTCTGTCGATTAACGCGCGCAGTCTCCCGAGCTTCGGTGGGAATTTTGAGCTCGCGGTTTCCGAAATAGCAGAATCTCTTGAAGAAGGAAGCCGCGTAGTCATATTGACAGGCAATAAAAAGAACGCCGAAAAAATGGATATAATGCTTCGCGAACGCGGAATACGCGCAACAATCGATTATATGCTCGCGGAGCTTCCCGATAAAGGCCATGCAGTAATCAGTGAGGGCGCACTGTCGGCAGGTTTTTCATATCCGAGCGATGATTTTGCGCTGTTTACGGAAGGACAGCTTGTCCGCACACAGGCAAAAAGGCGCAGATTCGGCGGGAATAAAGAAAACCGTCAAAAGATACACAGCTATCAGGACCTCACACCCGGGTGCCTTGTTGTTCACGATTTGCACGGCATAGGCAGATTTACGGGGATTACAAAGATTAAAGTTGACGGTGTCGAAAAAGATTATATTAAAATAACATATTTGGGAACAGATGTTCTCTATGTGCCGGTAACACAGCTTGATATGGTATCAAAGTATATAGGCGGCGGTGAGGAATCGGGCGTGCGCCTTTCGAAGCTCGGCGGAGCGGAATGGCATAAGGCAAAGCTGCGCGCGAAAGGTGCGGCAAAAGAGCTTGCCGAGAAGCTGATAAAGCTCTATGCAGAACGCAGAAAAGCCGAGCGCGAAGCATTCCCGCCGGACTCGGAATGGCAGAAAGAATTTGAGGAGTCATTTGAATTTGAGGATACGGACGACCAAGTCCGATGCGGTATGGAAATAAAAAAGGATATGCAGCGTCGTTTCCCCATGGACAGACTCCTTTGCGGAGATGTAGGTTTCGGAAAAACGGAGGTTGCACTGCGCGCAGCAATGAAATGCGTCCTTGGAGGCAGGCAGGCCGCAATACTTGTACCGACTACCGTTCTTGCACAGCAGCACTATATGACAACCGTAAGGCGTTTTGCAAATTATCCGGTGAAAATAGGGCTTACCTCGCGCTTTTGCTCGGATTCACGTAACCGCGAGACGCTCCGCGGCGCAAAAAACGGCGAGCTTGATATAATAATCGGAACGCATAAACTGCTCTCCAAAAATGTGGCTTTCAAAAACCTCGGACTTTTGATAGTTGATGAGGAACAGCGTTTTGGAGTTACGCATAAGGAACGTCTTAAAGAACTCGCACATAATGTCGATGTTCTGACGCTGACCGCCACCCCGATTCCGAGGACGCTCAATATGGCACTTTCCGGAATACGCGATATGTCTATCATGGAAGAAGCCCCGAGAAACCGCCACCCGGTCATGACTTACGTTTTTGAGTACGATAAAGAGGTAATAGCCGATGCAATTCGCCGTGAAACAGCTCGCGGAGGGCAGGTATATTATCTTCACAACAACGTGGCGTCTATCGAGGCAACCGCGGCAAGAATACGAAAACTAGTGCCGAATATAGTGGTAGACGTCGGGCACGGTCAAATGGGAGAGGGCGAGCTCTCCGAAGTCATGCGCCGAATGGGCGAGGGTGAAATACAGGTACTTGTCTGCACGACAATTATCGAGACGGGAATAGATATCCCGAATGTCAATACGCTGATTATTGAAGATGCGGACAAAATGGGTCTTGCACAACTGCATCAGATACGCGGCCGCGTAGGACGCTCTTCGCGCCATGCCTATGCGTACCTCACATACAGGCGGGGAAAAGCGCTGACGGAAATAGCCGAAAAGCGGCTTGCCGCCATACGCGAATATGTCGAGTTCGGCTCGGGCTTTAAAATCGCCATGCGCGACCTGGAGCTTCGGGGTGCGGGAAATGTTCTCGGCGCAGAGCAGAGCGGGCATATGATGAGCGTAGGATATGATATGTATCTTAAACTGCTGGAGGGCGCAATTGCCGAAGAAAAGGGCGAGAAAACATCTGAACGAATAGTTTGCAGTGCGGATTTGACGATTTCGGCCAACATTCCCGAACGCTACGTCATTTCAAGCGAAACAAGAATGGATTTATACCGAAGAATCGCTTCGATTTCGGGGCGCGATGACGCCGATGATATAATCGACGAGCTTTGCGACAGATTCGGTGAACCCCCGCGCGAGACTATGACGCTGATTGATATAGCGCTTTTGCGCCGTGCTGCTGCAGATGCCGGGATATGCGATATAACGCAGAAAGGGCAGAATTTGAAAATAACTATGGCAAACCCCGTGTTTGATGTAATATCAAAAATCTGCTCACGGCCCGAGTATAAGGGAAAAATCCTCCTGAACGCAGGGCAGGAACCGTACCTTACCCTTAAATTAAAAGGGAATGATAACCCGCTTGAGAGCGCTGAGAATTTTGTGAAAGCGTACGCCGAAGCGGTCGGAAAAATGTGCTAAAGCAAGTGCGCGGTCTGAAGCCGTGCACTTGCTTTATTAAACAGAAAAAATTTTTGAAAAAACTGTTGACAAACAAAAGAATCGATGCTATACTATGTTTGTAATCATTACAAAAGAGAAATAAATACAAAATTGAAAGGCGGGCATATATGACTTCGGCTGAAATTTTAAAAGACCATAATATAAAACCGTCAGTCATCCGCGTTATGATTTATGATTATATATGCACTCACAAGATTCACGCGACAGCCGACGAAATCTATAACGCGCTTGTCGAAAGCGTTCCGACGCTCTCGAAAACAACGGTGTATAATACGGTAAATCTTCTCTCGAAGCAGGGGATTTTGAAAACTATCACCATTGACGGAGTTCAGACCCGCTATGACGGCGATACGTCAATGCACGGTCATTTCCTCTGCGAGAAGTGCGGTAAGGTTTACGATTTCCGCCTCGACGAGGTTGAGGTTTCGGAGCTTGACGGATTTGAGATAGGCACAAAAGATGTTTATTATGGCGGTGTCTGCCGTCAATGTAATAAAAAATAAATTAAAAGGAGATTAATGAGAATGAAAAAGTTTGTATGTCCTGTATGCGGTTATGTTCACGAGGGAGAATCTGCTCCCGAAAAATGCCCACAGTGCGGAGTTCCCGGCTCTAAGTTCACAGTTATGGAAGAGGGAAACCTGAACTTCGTATGTGAGCACGTTATCGGCGTAGGAGCAAAGGGTAAGGTTGAAGATGATGTATACGAAGGCCTTAAGGCAAATTTTGAAGGCGAGTGCTGCGAAGTCGGAATGTATATCGCAATGGCAAGACAGGCAATGCGCGAGGAATATCCCGAAGTCGGCGAGTTCTATATGAGAGCGGCTTTTGAGGAAGCAGAACACGCGGCGAAATTTGCAGAGCTCCTCGGAGAAGTCGTCGTGCCCTGCACAAAGACGAACCTTAAAATGCGTGCGGAAGCCGAGTGCGGAGCAACGACAGGAAAGTTCGAGCTTGCAAAGCGCGCAAAAGAACTCGGATATGATGCAATCCATGACACGGTTCATGAAATGGCAAAGGACGAAGCAAGGCACGGAAAAGGCTTTGAGGGTATGCTCAAGAGATACTTCGGCTGATTTGTTTAAAATAAAACAGGGTTTTTAGTTTAAAACTAAAAACCCTGTTTTTTGCTTGTTTTCGCGTGTATACAGTGCCATATAATTCAGAAGCTGTTTCTTGCTTGAGACTCCGATCTTGTTATAAATATTTCGATTATGATATTTAAGCGTTGTCTGCTTTATGTTTATAATCTCCATGACTTCCGAAACGCTCTTGCCCTCTAAGTATAAATTGAATATTACCGTCTCGGTTGGTGTGAGCTGTTTTATACCTGTGAGGAAAAATTCGTAATCGTCCTGAAAGACGAACTTATTCTGAATGCTTGAAGCCGTTCGTTCTCGGAATGCACTCGGTTAATTTCGTCTTGTGCCTGTTCGTTTTGTAGTGATAGCTCGGCAAGTGCTTTCTCATACTCACTGTCCTTTTTGGAAATGAAATCGAATAAATTATCGATTTCCGCTATGTTGCTCTTTTTGCTTTGTTCTGATTTCTTTAAACGGTCAAGCCCGTTTAATATAGGCGAAATGTACCTCCTGCCGAAATACCATTGAACAGCGTCGCGCAGTTTCATCTGCGAATAATCGCTCTTTGGTATCATCACGGTGATTTCATAATCGGCATCGCCGTAATACAAGGAAATATCACTTGTGAGTCCGAGATATGAATTGTATTCGTTGTCCGGATGTATGAACTTACCGCTGTTTCCGTTTTTAGTAAGATTCGCCTTGGGAAACAGATAATATTCGCCGCTTACACCACAGCTTAACCCATTATCAACATCAACGGAATATTCCGATTTCTTGGAAAAATGCAAATAAGATGCTCCGGCACTGTAGGCTGTGCACGGACAGATTTAAATAGGCTTTCGCTGATTTCAAAACCGCATATACCATAAATCCCGCCGTCAGCACCTGTAAACGGGACAGACACAAGCATAATGTGCTCTGATGTGCCGGTGAGATATGTAACGTCGTGAATACGGCAGGCCTTTTCAGGCAGTTGATTATAATTCCTGAGAGCATCGTCAAATCCGGGGAATGCCGATACGTCAAATTCGAGCTTCCATTTTCTGTGCGGCATTATCTTTTTTTGCGCCCCAACTGAGCCGTGCCCCTGAAAAGGAGCATGGCGTCCTTTCGGTCAGAACCGAGAAAATCCTTGCCTATGTAAATTCCGGCACGCGAGTCGGAGTTACTTGTATTTCTCGAAGTATTTAGAATAATAAACGCACCCGAACTGTTGATTTTCAAAAGCTCCTGCCTGAGTAATTCCATGTATTTATCTTCAGGTGTTTCAAATGCGGGATGCGTTGTTTGTAAGCGATGAAAAGGTGATGTTTCCATCACGCAAGTATTTTTCCGTAACGTAAGTTGCGTTCTCGGAAAGCCGTTCGCTTTTGGATGCAATCTCGTTGTAATAGGAGGTCATCGCACGCTCTAAGACCTCCCGCTGAAAGAGAAGAGTGTCGGTCTTGTTTTCCGTGCTTTCAAAACGCTCAAACAAAAAGAGAAAGGCAACCAGCACAAGAAGCAGTGCTGCCGCAATAGTGAATAAATAAAAGAACAGCTTGCGTTGCATTGTTTGCTTTTCTCGAAGAAACGCAGATGGTATCCTCATAACAGCCCTCCGTTACTCTGCCTTCGGTTTTTCCAAGAGCGTTGCTTTTGTGGCTGAAAAGAGGTCAGGCACTTCACAGGCATCAGGCTTTCCCGCTTGTGCGTCAAGAAGCTTTTTTCGATATAAGAAGCATTTGACATTCCCGTAACGTTAATAATAATTCCTTTTTCCATTCCTACCGTCTGATTAAATTCTTCAATAAGACGGTTCATCGGCGAGTCTGACTGCTCTCCGTACACATGCCACATTGTGAGCATAACAGGCTTGTTTTTGTCAAGCTCCGACTTCTTACAGCCCGAAAAGCAAACAAAACACTATTAAAAGTACAAACAAGAGGGAATATCTCTTAATCTTTGCCATTTCTGTTTTCTCCTGACTCTCTTTTTTGAATTGACGTGAAGGTATCACATACTTTTCCGTTCTTTTTTGGAAGACTGCTGTTTTTTCTAAAACTTATACTATCCTTTTGAAAAATAGGACGGGGACAATGCACAATATGCGGTGTATAATTCCAACAACGGACATAAGTCAATGATGCGGACAGTGCCTGCCGAAGGAATGTAAAAAATCTGCATTTATATTTCATCCACTATACCGTATTTTTTGCTCGGTCAACAATTTGCGGAGAAATATCATCGAAAGATACAAGCATCGGAATGTTTAGTGAAATGAGAAGAGCCTATGGGAAAGCTTGGGAATAAAACCGCACCATATAAAATCACACACTCGCAGGACGGGAATACTTACCGTTTTTTCTGTGAGTGCTGGCGGTCTTGTGTGTATCACAAAGCCGTACTACGAAGCGGATTCGGAAACCGAGCTTGAAAAAGCGTGGCAGTCCGAAGGTCATAAGTACTTTAACCGCCGTCGTAATTGCGGACGCTGGGTTGATTCCGTGATGTTTAATCCTGATGTGCTTAACGGGCGAGAATGTTACTATTCTCACTATTGTCGGGGCAGAAAATGCCGTAGTAAAGTAAGAGCGTAAGGCTTGATTCCTCCGGCATTCATTGAAAACGGACGCACATATACCCCCATACGTTTTATATCTGAGAAACTCGGAGCAAGCGTTGAATGGGCGGAAAAGGAACTCAAGGTTGTTATCACAAAGTAAGATGCAATAAGCAAAGAAAGACCGCCCAAATATCGGTCGGTCTTTTTGATGAACATTTTCAAGTCCGGCAAAATGCAGGGTGAAAACAAAATAAGAGGACGAAAGTTCCGTTTTGGGAACTTTCGTCCGCTGTATTTATTATATGTAGGAATTAATAATCGAGATTCTTTGTTGCGTTATCAAATATACTGATAACCTCATCTGATGGCTTCTTATCGAGAAGCG
>CAKSEF010000047.1 GCA_934446465.1 uncultured Oscillospiraceae bacterium | reverse complement strand
GGCGACGGCGGAAAGTTCTGTAACAACAAGCGTAACGGCGCACAGTCCCGACGGAGAGGGAATAATATATTCGCTGGTAACAGCGCCGACGGGAGCGCAGATAAACGCCGAAACAGGCGTAATAACGTGGAAACCCAACTCATCGCAGGTGGGGGATAACCACTTTGCGGTAAAGGCGAGAGACGAATCGGGACGCGAAAGCACAATCCACTTCATAGTCAAGGTCTACGGTGCAACGACGCCGAGCGGCGGAGGAGGCGGGGGAGATACCCCGCCTCCCACGCCTGACCCGAAGCCCGAGCCGAAACCCGAGCCTACACCTACACCTACACCCGACCCCGACCCCACACCGTCAGATAACGGATTCATCGATATCAGTGATTACGGCTGGGCGAAGGATTCGATAAACTCACTTGCAAAGGACGGAATAATAAAGGGAACAAGCAAGAATACGTTCTCACCGTCTGCAAATATAACGCGCGCAGATTTTGCAATACTTCTTGTCCGTGCATTTAAGCTCGAAGGAGAAGGAAAAGACAATTTTGCCGATGTAAGTGAAGCTGACTATTTCGCGAAAGAACTTGCAATAGCAAAAGAGAGCGGAATAGTCGGAGGAATAGGCGATAATAAGTACGCACCGAGAAACACGATAACGCGCGAGGATATGATGGTAATCGTATACCGCGCACTCCGTAAGCTCGGTTACGAGCTTAAAGACGGAGACGTAACGGCGCCCGACTTCGATTTCGTTTCGGACTATGCAAAGGAAGCCGTAAAGGCACTTATGGCAAACGGTCTTGTAAACGGCAAAAACGGGTACATTGACCCGAAGGCGAATACAACCCGCGCCGAGGTTGCGGTACTTCTCAAGAGAATACTTGATTTTACGGGGAAGCAGTGAAAGACTGCCGCTAATCAACTTGGGAAAATAAAAGAGGTATTAAAATGGAAAGACTTACTCACAGCACATTAGAAAAGATAGGATATGACGGATTTGCTCTTGCGGACGCGCCGATTAAAGTACTTCAGTTCGGAGAGGGGAACTTTCTGCGCGCATTTGTGGACTATTTCTTCGATGTTCTAAACGAAAAGGGACTGTTTAACGGAAAGATAACTATGGTTCAGCCGATAGAGCGCGGATTGACAGACATAATCAACGAGCAGGAAGGTTTATATACGCTCTATCTGCGCGGTGCGGAAAACGGAAAGCCCGTAATGCAGAAGCGCATTATAACAAGCGTTGACGGCTGCCTTTCCCCGTACAGCCGGTTTGATTCGTTTATTGAGTGCGCGAAGAACCCCGATTTGCGTTATATAGTGAGCAATACAACGGAGGCGGGAATTGCATATTCGGATTCGGATAAATTTGACGACCGCCCCGCAAATACGTTTCCGGCAAAGCTGACACAGCTCATGTACGAAAGATTTATTAACTTCGGAAGCCAAGCGGGAAAGGGATTTGTCATCCTAAGCTGTGAGCTCATCGACAATAACGGTCGGGAGCTTTTGAACTGTGTTGATAAATATATAAATCTCTGGAAGCTTCCGAAAGAGTTTTCTGACTGGGTTCACAGTGAAAACATATTCTGCTCAACGCTTGTTGACAGAATAGTAACGGGATATCCGAGAAATGAAGCGGACGAATTTAACAAAGCAAACGGTTACGAGGATAAGCTGCTTGATACGGGCGAGATTTTCGGATTTTGGGTAATTGAAGGACCCGAGAAACTGAAAAGTGAATTGCCTTTTGAAAAGGCGGGGCTTCCCGTTCTCATATGCGATGACCACACACCGTACAAAAAACGCAAGGTACGCATTTTAAACGGTGCTCATACATCGCTTGCTCCCGCGGCAATGCTTGCGGGCGAAACGATAGTGAGGGACTGCATGAATGACGCGGTATTGAGTAAGTACGTTGCGAAGCTCGTACATGATGAGATTATACCGATTATCCCGCTTCCGAAGGATGAACTTTTAAGCTTTGCGGACGCAGTTGAGGATAGGTTCAAAAATCCGTATATTGACCACAGACTAACGGATATAACGCTCAATTCGGTATCAAAATGGCGTGCAAGAGTTATGCCGTCCCTTATCGAGTACGTTGAAAAATCCGGGAATCTGCCGAAGCTTCTGACATTCTCACTTGCGGGACTCATACGCTTCTACAGATGCACCGAGAAAAACGGCGCGTATTTCGGCAAGGGTGAGTATGAGTACACAGTCCGCGACAGCGGTGATGTATGCGAATATTTTTCAAAAACACCGAGTGTTAAGGAAATTCTCGCAAATAAGGATTTTTGGGGTATTGATTTAAATTCGGTTGACGGACTCTGCGAACGGGTCGAGGAATACATCGCCAAGACAGACGGCACGGGCGTGAAAGAGACGCTTAAAACGCTCCTTGGAGAATGATATGAAGAGCATCCGAATTAACAAAAATGATAATGTAGGCGTTGCGCTCGAAAATCTCGGTAAAGGAGAAAAGGTACTCGGGACTGCGCTGTCGGAGGATATACCGCGCGGACACAAATTCGCATTAAGAGATATACCGCGCGGGGAGAATGTAATCAAATACGGAAATCCGATAGGACACGCAAAATCGGATATATCGGCAGGTGAGCACGTTCACAGCCATAATCTTGCGTCAAACCTCGAAGGTATTTTGTCATATGAATACACGCCCGAACCGAGCTTTGCCGAAACGGCTTGCGAAAGAAGCTTTTTGGGGTACAGGCGTGAGAACGGCGAAGTCGGAGTTCGAAATGAGATATGGATAATTCCGACTGTCGGGTGCGTTAATTCGATAGCGGAGAATCTTGCGAGAGATATGGATGCGGAGGGAAAGTGCGACGGTGTTTTTTGCTTTCCTCATCCGTACGGCTGTTCCCAACTCGGAAAAGACCATGAGATGACAAAAAAAGCGCTTGCGGGGCTTGTGAATCATCCAAATGCGGGCGGAGTGCTTGTCCTTGCGCTCGGCTGCGAAAACAATACGATTGAACAGATGAAAGAAGCTATAGGGCCGTACAATGAAAAACGCGTCCGTTTCCTTGTTTGTCAGGAATCGGACGACGAAATCGCCGAGGGCAGAAAAATACTCTCCGAGCTGATTGAGTATGCCTCATCTGCAAGGCGCGAGAGAATACCCGCATCGGAATTGACAGTCGGTTTAAAATGCGGCGGGTCGGACGGACTTTCCGGCATAACGGCAAATCCGCTCGTCGGAGCATTTTCAGACAGACTGACTGCCTGCGGTGGGACGGCAATTCTTACGGAAGTCCCCGAAATGTTCGGCGCGGAGACGCTTTTGTTTAAACGATGCGAAAACGAAGAGATTTTCAAAAAGGCAGTAAGCATGGTAAACGGTTTTAAAGAGTACTATATGCGCTACGGCGAAAAAATAGACGAAAACCCGTCCCCCGGCAACAAAAAGGGAGGAATAACAACATTGGAGGATAAGGCCCTCGGATGTACGCAGAAAGGCGGGGAGGGAACAGTGCGCGGAGTTCTTGATTACGGAGAGAAAGTGTCGGTGCACGGATTGAATCTGCTCTCCGCGCCGGGAAACGACCTTGTGGCGTCCACGG
Organism: uncultured Oscillospiraceae bacterium; assembly: GCA_934446465.1. GTDB lineage: Bacteria > Bacillota > Clostridia > Oscillospirales > JAAYXM01 > CAKSEF01. The sequence goes on along the minus strand of CAKSEF010000047.1, from coordinate 10,018 downwards.
CACTTGCGGTTTCGGGAGCGCATATCGTGCTGTTTACGACAGGGCGTGGGACGCCGTTCGGATGTCCTGTGCCTACCGTGAAAATTTCGACAAACAGCGAACTTTTCCGCAAAAAGAAAAATTGGATAGACTTCAATGCGGGAAGCATTGCGGACGACGATGATTTTAAGTCGCTCTCGGACGAATTTTTTGAGTATGTGCTGTCGGTCGCAAGCGGGGAAAAAACCAAAAACGAAAAAAACAATATGCGCGGAATCGCCATATTTAAAGACGGCGTAACGCTGTAATTTTGGGGGATTTTATGATTTGTGAGAGAATAAAGCTGAACGGAATGTTTCCGAATGTCAGTCCTGATGCGGAGCTGACATCATATGTTCCGGAAAATGAGTTTATAAAGAGAAAAAGCGTTATAATTTGCGCGGGCGGAGCGTATTCGTGCAGGTGCAGAAGAGAGGAAGAGCCCGTAGCGCTTGCTCTCGTGGCCCGCGGATTTAATGCGTTTGTTCTCAGTTACAGCACAAGCAAACAGGGCGCGCATTATCCGACCCAGCTCATTGAAGCCTCGGCGGCGGTTTCATACATCAGGCGAAATTCCGAGAAGTACAATGCCGTAAAAGACAAAATATTCATAATGGGTTTTTCGGCGGGAGGACACCTTGCCGCAAGCCTCGGAACGCTTTGGAATGAGAAAGTGATAGAAGAGAAACTCGGGATTGAGTACGGTGAGAATAGGCCGTCAGGCATGATACTCTGCTATCCCGTTATATCTTTTGAAGAATTGTATGAACCCGAATCGTTTTTCAATCTGCTCGGAGAAAACAAGGACGAAAAACTTTGGAAGAAGCTGTCGCTTGAAAATTCTGTCGGAGAACACACGTCTCCTGCATTCATTTGGCATACGCTTGAAGATGAGGGCATCCCCGTAGAAAGCTCGATGCTTTTTGCAAAGGCGCTGCGCGAAAACAACATTCCGTTTGAACTCCATGTGTATCCGACGGGCGGACACGGACTTGCTCTTGCAAACGAGGAATCAAAAATGTACGAGGCCGACAAATATGTGAATAAGCATGTTCAGTCGTGGATAGAGCTTTGTGCGCGCTGGATTTACGATTGCGTTTAATACAGAGCAAGATACCCTTTCGTAGAAGCCGAAAGGGTATCTTTATTATTTGTTTTCTAAAAAACGATGGGCCGTTAATAACAGGCCTTCAGGACTTTAAGGATATCGTCTTCGTTCATCTGCTTATAGCCGCCGCCCTTAATCGAGGACTTCGCAATTTTCGGAAGCATATCCTCCGTTGCGCCGAGCTCACGGAGCGTAGTGGGTATGCCGAGTTCGGCTATGAAGCTTTGCAGTGCGTCAATCCCCGCAAGTGCGGCCGCCTCGGCGGAAAGCCCGTCGGTGTTAATATGCCAGACGTTTTCAGCAAATCTTACAAACTTGGCGAGTCCGTATTTGCAAGTGTATTTGTAATACGGAATCGATATGACGGCGAGACCCTCGCCGTGCGGGCAGTCTGTATATGCGCCGAGCTGATGTTCAATCATATGCACCTCCCAATCCTGTGATTTTGAAAGACCGGTAATGCCGTTGAGTCCAACGGTTGAACACCACATGATGTTGCTCCGTGCTTCGTAGTCTTCGGGATTTTTGAGGGCTTTGCGGGAGGAATTTATAAGAGATGTGAGAACAGCTTCGATGATATAATCTGTTGTGCAGTCGTCATCACCGCTGAAATACTGCTCCATGAGGTGCGACATAATGTCAAAAATACCGCTTACCATCTGACGTTTCGGAACAGAGAATGTATATTCGGGATTGAGTATCGCAAATTTCGGATTGAGGCACGGCGGGAAAGTGCGCCCCGCCTTAATTGTAACGTCTTCGTTTGTGATGACCGAGCCGCCGTTCATTTCCGATGCCGTTCCTGTCATAGTGAGAACACAGCCGACGGGAACGATGTCATTCGAGATTTCCTCAAAGTTTATCCAATAGCGCGTCCATGCGTCGCCGTCGCAGTGTGCGGATACGGAGATTGCTTTTGAGCAGTCAATTACAGAACCGCCGCCTACTGCAAGGATAAGGTCAATATTGTTTTCGCGCACAAGACGGACACCCTCAAGAACCTGGGCATATGTCGGGTTAGGCTTCACGCCCGAAAGCTCCGAAACATTCTTCCCGCATTCCTTCAGAATGTCCTTTATTTTGTCGTACAATCCTGTTCTTTTGACAGAACCCTTCCCGTAAACCAAGAGTATGTTTTTTCCAAACAGCGCAAGCTCGTCCGAGAGGTGCGACAGCGCCTCATGCCCGAAATGCACTCTCGTGGGATTATAATAGGTAAAATCGAGATTCATATGACCACGCTCCTTAAAAGATATTTTTGTTATTATTATACATCCAAAAAGAAAAAATTCAATAAAAGACGGTGTAAAAATTTTTACACCGTCTTTTTATTATGCCATTGTTTTGAGCATCTCGCAGGATACGGAATACTTGAGCGGTTCACCGTTTCGCCATCTCGTGTACTCATCCGCAATAAACTCTGATATCCTGAAGAGCTCATTGCCTTTGCTCCCGGCAATATGCGGAGTGAGAATGCAGTTTTCAAGGCCGTAAAACGGACTCGACGCTTTCGGGGGTTCATCAACGGTAACGTCAAGGAGTGCCGTTAAGTCGGGACGCTCACGGAGAACGCGCGCAAGACCGTCTTCGTCCACCTGCGCTCCGCGGCCTGTGTTTATAAATGTGGAATACGGACGCATACGGGCAAACAGGTCATATGTAAGAATCCCTCTTGTCTGTTCATTGTTTGCAAGATGATTTGTTATGACGTTGCATTCGGAAAAAATTTCGGGCAGTGTGCATTTTGAAACGCCGAGAGTCTCCGCGGTTTTGTCGGGAAGAAACGGGTCGAATACAAGTATGTCGTTTTTATGGTTTTTTAGAAGGCTGATTACGAGCCGGCCAATCATTCCGGCACCGATAATCCCTATCTTTGAACCGAAGTTTCCGACAAGGTTGGCTTTGAATTTTTCACATTCTTCATGCTGCCCCGCGTGCATAAGCCTTGAGGTTGAGAAAAAGTTTTTACCGGAAAGTATTATCTGAGAAACGGTATACTCCGCAACGGGAACGGCATTCGCCGCCCATCCGCTCACAACGGTTATGCCGAGCTCAAGATACGGCGCGGCAAAATATCTCACGGAGCCTGCCGAATAAAACAACGCCCGCACGTCGGGAAAATAATGTGAAATCTCTTCTTTCGTGAGTATGGGCGTGCGCCATGAGGAGAAGAGAACATCAACCCCGTCAAACGGCCCGTGATTGAATATGTCTTCCTTTGAATAGCATTTTTCTGTGTCGAGCCCGGCCTCTTTTGCAAGATATGCTTTTGTTTCCGAAGAAAACACAGTGTTAAAAAAGATTTCTTCGCCTATGTATATCGAATTCATCAAAACACTCCCCATGCGTGAACAATCAATAAATTATATTATATTGCAAAAAACGCTCCCGTGCAAGAACTGAATATATGCACTGTTGAATTTACATAGTTTTTTGCCGAAATTACATAGTTTGGGTAATCCTAAAATCATGGAACGTGCAGTTCTTAACACTTTTGAAAGAAGTCGTGTTTTTTCACTTTTTACATTTATTACTCATTGAATGTTAATCATTGACGGGTTAAAATATAGGTAAGATACAATCAGGTGTAATATCGGAGGTAAAAATGCTGAGCGCAAGACATTTAAGTTTTACAAAGACAATATTTTCTGACGGATTTTGGAAAACCCGACAGGATATAAATAAAAGCAATACGGCATACGCCGTGTACAACCGCTTTAAAGATACGGGAAGATTTGACGCGATATCCTGCAAATGGAAAGAGGGCGAGCCGAATAAACCGCATGAGTACTGGGACAGCGATGTCGCAAAATGGATAGAGGGAGTTGCCTATATACTTACGCAGGGCGAAAATGCCGAGCTGGAATCCATTGTCGATAAGACAGTCGATGAAATAGAAAAAAATATGCTTCCGTGCGGGTATTTTAACTCTTTTTACATAAACCTCGGAGCCGAAGAACGCTTCACAAACAGAAATAATCATGAACTCTACTGCCTGGGGCATTTGATTGAGGCCGGAATAGCGTATAAGCATGCAACGGGTAAGGATAAACTCCTTAATCTCGTAATAAAATACGCAGATTATGTGAAAAAAATATTCATAGATGAAAAAAGTGCAAAATTCAGCACTCCGGGACATCAGGAAATAGAGCTTGCACTGTTTAAGCTCTATAAAGAAACGGGCGATAGAAAATATCTTGATATGGCGTCCTATTTTATAGAAAACAGAGGAAAATGCGACGAGAGCCTGAACGAACCGGAGTTCCAAAGCCATAAGCCCGTCCGCGAACAGACCGAAGCCGTCGGGCATTGCGTCCGCGCGCTGTATATGTATTCAGCAATGGCAGACCTTGCGGGAGAGACGGACGATGAAGAGCTTCTTTCCGTCTGCAAAAAGCTGTGGGATGACATAACAAAGGGTAAAATGTACATAACGGGCGGAGTCGGGTCCGATTCCTACGGCGAGCGCTTCACGCATAAGTATGACCTGCCCAACGCAATTGCGTATACGGAAACCTGCGCGGCAATCTCACTCATGATGTTCGCACACCGTATGTCGGAAATAGAGATAAATTCGGAATATGCGGACATAATCGAGCGCGTTATGTATAACGGAATGCTGTCGGGCGTGTCGCTCGACGGACGCAAGTTCTTTTATACAAACCCGCTTGAGACAGACCCGCGGCTTCTCAAAAGATACGATATATATAAGGAAAAACCGACATATCAGCCTATACAGCAGCGTGTGGAGGTATTTGACTGTTCCTGCTGTCCGCCGAATATACTCCGTGTCATCGCATCAATCGGGGACTACTTCTACTCCGAAAGCGGCGATACCGTGTATGTAAATCAATTCGGCGCGGGGACAATGCGAAACGGAAAAATGACAGTCGTGCAGGAAACCGATTATCCGTTTGACGGAAATGTAAAGCTGACTGTTTCGGGCTGCGGCAAACGCCTCGCGGTAAGAATCCCGAATTGGTGCGAAAAATTTAGGATTTCCAAACCGTATGAGCTTGAAAACGGTTACGCGTATATAGAAGACGCCGACGGTGAGACCGATATTTCTTTTGAAATGCCGACGGTTCTCATTGAAGCAAATCCGAACATAATGGAGGACGGCGCAAGGGCCGCAGTAATGCGCGGGCCGATTGTGTTTTGTGCCGAAGAGCCCGCGGGTGCAAATCTCAAGGATATGCAAATCCCGCTTGACGCGCATTTTGAAGAGGGATTCAGCGAGGAACTGAAAGTACCCGTTGTCAGAACAAAGCTTTTGAAAAAAGAAAAGTTTAGCGGACTTTACCGAAGAGCGCAGAAACGCACAGAAACGGTCGAAACTGAGCTTATTCCGTACTTCGCCTTTGCAAACAGGGGTGAGCGCGGAATGCTCGTTTGGATAAATCTTTGAGTAATTTTTTAAGGAGGAACAGATATGAAAAGCAAGTTATCTAAGCGCATACTCTGCGCCGCAATAACGCTCTGCATGGTTCTTGCACTCGTGCCGGCAGGCGTATCGGCGGCACTCACGGCAGACGGAACAAATCTGAAGATAGTTTACGACTTTGTTTCAAACTATGCAGACGGTGTACCGTATACTCAGGGTGAGAATAACTTCTTTAATTCGTCGGTAAACGAGGTTTCAACGTACGAGAAATCAAACGGATTTTGGAAGTTTGACACCTTGGAAAACAATTTCGCGGTAAATCATATGTACAGCGCAGAAAAACCGTGGAACAACGGATTCCGAGCGTATTTCAATACGAACAGAACGTGGTTTTCCATGAAGATTCGCGTTCCGTTTGCGGGTGATTACGCGGTAAAGCTCGGATACATAGCACACAGCTCATTTGATTCCGACCTCGGAATATATATGCTTTCGGGAGACGCGACAAAGGACGATATTGCAAACGCAATCGCAGACGGAACAAATAAGCTCGGCTCTGTCAACTGCACAAAGGGCAGCGGCTCGACGGCCGATACCGCCGCTGTCGGAACGACAACACTCGACGCAGGAGAGTACACAATCGTGTATAAGGCAAACAACGCACTCAATGTAAAAATTACAAGCCTTGAGCTCGTAAGCGGAGACGGAAGCAACGTCTGCATAATGGCGGCGGACGCATCTGCCGACAAGAATAACATTGACGCAGACACAGCAGGCGACAGCGCAAAGATTACCGTTTCGGCAGAGTACCTGAGCGACGCAACGAAAAAGACAAGCGATATCGACTATTCGGATTTCACATTTGAAAGCTCCGACAACAATGTCGTAACGGTTGACTCAAACGGAAATGTCCGCGCAGGAAGCAGAATCGGCTCGGCGGATGTATATGTGAAGTCGGGAAGCTCTGTCCTTGCGACAGTTCCGTTCACGGTAACATCGGTAAAATATAACACAAACACAAAGGTGTTTTATGACTTTGTTTCAAACTATGCAGACGGTGTACCGTATACTCAGGGTGAGAATAACTTCTTTAATTCGTCGGTAAACGAGGTTTCAACGTACGAGAAATCAAACGGATTCTGGAAGTTTGATACTATGGAAGGCTATTTCTCCGTAAATCATATGTACGACGAAGCAAAGCCGTGGAATAACGGATTACGCGCGTATTTCAAAACGAACAGAACGTGGTTTTCCATGAAGATTTACGTTCCGACTGCGGGAAATTATGCGGTAAAGCTCGGCTATATAGCGCACGCATCATTTGAACCCGACCTCGGGATATATATGCTTTCGGGAGACGCGACAAAGGACGATATTGCAAACGCAATCGCAAACGGAACGGACAAGCTCGGCTCTGTTGATTGCACAAAGGGCAGCGGCTCGACAGCCGATACGGTTACGGTTGCAACATTACCGCTTGATGCAGGCGAGCACACAATCGTATATAAGGCAAATAACGTACTGAATATTAAAATCGCAAACCTTACACTTGAAAGCGGCGACGGAAGCGCAACGGCTCTCATGGGAGCGACGCTCAGCGCCGTATCGACAGAGATTGAAGTCGGAGACGGAACCGCAATGTCCGTCAAGGGATATCTCTCGGACGGAACGGAAGCAAACCTCACTACCGAGTGGGCAAGCTCAAACGAGGCGGTCGCAAGCGTTTTAAACGGCGCCGTTAAGGGAAAGAAGGCAGGAAGCGCGGATATAATCGCAACCGTTTCATATAACGGAAACGTCGTCCGTACACTCAGAAAGACTGTAACGGTAAGCGATGCTCCCGCCCCCGAAACCGCAAAATTCGCAGCGTCTGCAAACATCGCGGGAGCTTCCGTTGAAGTTCTCGGCGTTGACGGGTACACGGCAGGAAACGTTGCCGATGCAGACCTCGGAACAAAAGTTACCGTAACGGCTCCCGAAGTTGACGGATATGAGTTCAAGTATTGGAAGAACAGCGCAGGATTCGTTTCTGCCGATGCCTCATACAGCTTCGTAATCGGAAGCAACATATCCCTAATCGCAGTTTACGCGGAGAGCGCACCTGCGGATTCCGTTAAGGCCGATGTGTTCAACTATAACGGAAGCCTCATCGAAAGCCTCACCGCAAACAAGGGCGATACGGTCGGAAGCCTTAATCTTTCGACTCCCACGCTTACGGGATATGTTTTCCTCAAGTGGAGCCTTGATGACGATTATGTCATGAATAAGGATACACAGATTGTCGCACAGTACGAAAAAGCAAACGTAAGCGAGACTGTTACCGTTAACGGCGCAAACTACGGCACATTCACGTATGATGACGAAGTCGAGCTCACGGCAGACGCCGAAAAGGACGGAAAGAGCTTCTCGTATTGGACAAGAGACGGGAAAATCGTTTCATACGACACAGTTTACACATTCTACGCATGGAACGGCACAGCCGATATTAGAGCAGTCTACGGTGAGACTGTATCTAAGAGGCCCGCAGTTGTTCTCGAAAGCGATAAGACCGACGGCGCATATATGATGGAATACGACGTGGCAGGATATCAGAAGGTCGAATCGGGAATAATCTTCGGAAACAGCTCGGACATCACGGTAAACAGCTGTTATTCAAAGGCGGTGTCGAGAAACGGCGCAGACCACGGACAGTTCACGGCAAGTCCGAACGGAAGCGAAGCATACGCACGCGCATACGTCATATATAAGGACGGAGCAAGCTATAAGGTAGTCTACTCAGACTAACGAAACCGCAGCGGACGGGACGAATATCCCGTCCGCTTTTTTCAAATGGAGGTTTTTATGAGGAGAATAGTTTCTTTATTTTTGGCAATTTCGGTTATAATGGGGATTCTGCCTGCGTTCGCAGCGGGAGAGGATACGTCCGAATTTCCGAATGTAAAGGTCGTATACGACTTTTTAAACGACTACGCCGACGGCGTGGTCGATAAGACAAGCACAAAAGAACAGGCGTTTATAAATTTTACAAACGGCATAAACCCCGTAGACGATTATTCAAAGACAAACGGCACATGGAAGATTATCGGCTCTGATTCAAACAGAATTTCAGTAACGTACAGAAATCTCCCGGGAACCGGAGGCCTTCGCGTCTATTCGGGAAATTACAAGTGGCTTGCGCTGAAAATAAAGGTTCCCGTTGCAGGAAAATACGGAATAGTCCTCGAATGCGACGGACATTCTTCTTTTGAAAACAAGGGTGAAATGCACCTTCTCCCCGCAGATACCGCAGTTGAGGATATCGGCGGAATGCTTTCGGACGATACAAAGGTACTGAACGTCGATTTTACAAAGAATAAATCATCATCGGGTGAAAATGTGCAGTTTGCGGAGGGTGAAAATATAATTGTACTCTACGCCCCGAGCAAACTCAATATGCGCTTTTCCAAAATCACGCTTGACAGCTCACCTGTACCCACACTCAAAACAGTATCGCTCAAGCTCAGCAGGAGCGAGATGCCGAAGGATTGCACAGCCGAACCCACGCTCACGCTTACGGGGAGCGACGGAAACCCGTATACGGCTATGGATTGGAGCGTAACATATTCAAGCTCCGATACGGAAGTTGCGGAAGTGGATTCAAAGACGGGCAGGGTAACGGCAAAGAGCGAAGGAACGGCGAGGATAACAGCCACGGTAAAGACTTCAAAAAACGAGGTTGAAGGCTATGCCGATATAACGGTAACGGGCGAGCCCGCCCTGAAATCGCTTTCGGCATCATCGAAAAAGACAACACTCCTCATAGGCGATACGGCGTCCATTGACCTTAAGGCGGTGCTTGACAGCGAAGCCGAGGGAAATCTTGCGGATTATGAAATAGAATACAGAAGCTCCGACCCCGATGTTGCGGAGGTATCCGCAGACGGAACCGTAACGGGCAAATCGGCGGGAAACGCCGTGATAAGCATAAGCACGCAGAATGAAAAAGGGAAAACAATTTCGACGGAGATATCATTCACCGTCTGCAAAGAAATTCCCGCAGTCGTGATAGACTTCAGCGAAACGGAAGAAATGCCGAATCACGCAACTCCGACAAAGACCCCCGGATACAAACTCCTCCTCGATAAGGGGAGTACGGGAACATTCAGAAAATTTCAATATAACGACGCAGGAAAATCATTCCTTCACGTTAATGCGGGTGTTAAAAACCGTCCATGGCCCGAATATAAGGTACTGTTCAACACATTTGCATTTTCTGTCGATATTCCGTATGAGGGGAGCTATGCGATAAAGCTCCGCGGGGGAAAATGGTTTGCGGGAGCGGTGTATTCAATATTCATCGACGGAAAATACGTAGGCGACCACAGCTTCTGGGACGGCTATCTCTCCGAGGATAATGTCGGAAAGAAGGCGGACGAGGAGATACAGCACAACACAATCAAATTGGAGTCGGGCGAGCATGAGGTAATCATGCGCTGCCGAAAGGGCTGGCACAGCTCGTGTTATCTGCT
>CAKSEF010000046.1 GCA_934446465.1 uncultured Oscillospiraceae bacterium | reverse complement strand
TGGGCATACAGAAGAAATCCCGCGTATTATAACTTTGACGAGATAGGAGGGGACTGCACCAATTTTGTTTCACAATGCGTGTATGCGGGCGCGGGAGTTATGAACTACACGCGCGATTTCGGCTGGTACTACATTTCGTCATATGACCGTTCGCCGTCATGGACGAGCGTCAAATATTTCTATAACTTTATGACGGAAAACGAAGGTGTCGGACCTTTCGGACGTGAGGCGGACTTGACGGAGGCGGAAATAGGAGATGTCATTCAGCTTTCCTACAACGACAATCCCGAATTTACACACTCACTGTTAATCGTTTCCGCGGGGAACTTTCCCGACCCCGATAATATCCTGCTTTCGGCGCATACCATGGATACCTTCCGCCGTCGGCTCTCGTCATATGATTATACAAACCTGCGCCTGATTCATATTGAGGGCGTGCGCGCGGACGGTTAGAGATATTGACAACGGGAAATTTTAACGATATACTGTATTGATAAAACACATATCGAGGTAAACATGAAAGAGGAAATTTTTGCAAAATACGGTGTTGCGGCGGAGGACAGAATACTCTGTGCCCATACACTTGACCTGTGTGCATCGGCTGAAAACAAGAACTATATAACACATACGGGTTTTCTGTCCATGCACGAGCAGAGCGTTATGCGCTCGCTTAGCCCCGAGTTTTCGGCAAGATATGAGTTTTTCGGGGGATATGCGGGCGCCGAACGCTGTGTTCTGTACTTTTTGCCCGAATATGCCGACAGTGCGGACGGACTTGAGATGCGCCTTATAACCGCCGGGTTTTCGGAGCGCGAAAAACTCACGCACCGCGATTTTCTCGGCGCGCTTATGTCGCTCGGAATAACGCGGGCGAACGTGGGCGACATATCGGTATGCGAGGGTAAAGCCCAAATATTTGTTTTGGACGCGGTGTGCGGGTTTATCTGCCAAAATTTTACCCGGGTGAAGAATACCTCGGTATCGTGCAAAAATTCGGAAATATCGGAATTTACCGAGCCTGTACGGCGTGTCGAGACAGTGCGCGACACCGTTATGTCTCCGAGGCTTGACGCCGTTATATCCTCTGCGTTTTCCGTTTCGCGCTCAGACGCACAGACGTTTATTGAAGGCGGGTACGTCTTTGTAAATGACATTGAGACGAGAAAATGTTCCAAAACGGCGGCAGAGGGCGACAAGCTCGTGCTGAGGGGCAGGGGCAGAGCGCGTCTTAAAGAAATTTCCGAAAAGAGCAAAAAGGGAAGAACATGGATTGAAATAGAAAGATTCTTATAAAAATGCGGTGTAAAATTTTTACACCGCATTCTTTATTCCTGTTATTTAGTTTGTGCCGACTGCGCTGTCCTTGTGTTTGTCGGTTTCCGAAAGTTCACGGAAGGGAACGAGATTATTATGGGTTTTTGCAATGTCGTCCCTGTTCGGCGCGAAAACATATCCCTCCGAGCGCATAAAGGCGTTCCAGCGTTTGTGTTCAAGACATTCGAGCGCGTCTCTTTCCGATTCGGAAAGCTCCTCCGCGCGCTTATTTGCATATGCAAGCCCGCAGCGGGCTCTTGCCAGCATATGTATCGCCGCGGCGCATGATGAACGGCGGCAGTATTCATAGGCAAAGAAGTCATTTTCGGAACCCCACTTGAGGTGGCGGGAAAGCGCATCCGCACGAAGTGCGGAGTCAGTAATACGGCTTTCCGAATACGCCTCCAAAAAACTTCCCGCTATGTCTATATCATAACGCTCTCCGCGGAAATTAGAGAGAGCTTTGAAGCTCACGCTTTTTTCGGGATTTTCAACAACCGCTGTAATTTTCGGGTGCAGTCCCGCGCGGGCAAACAACATACGCAGGTTCACCGATACGTTTATATTGCGTTCATCGTCTCCGAGACTCACAAAGACGAACGATGCGTCGGAAATTTCGGAAATTGAGTCGGCAAATGATTTGGTATCGGGACTTATGCCCGAATGTATCTTGATTTCATATTCGGCGTCCCCGTCAACCGAAGTGCCGTTATGCTCGGGAGACATCAGCTCGGGGCATAAAAATGTGAATTTTTCTTCGGCAAGGGAATCTTCGTCGAAGGCGTTTATCGACACCCTGTATCCGTCCATCTGGCAGAACCACGGCAGGGCGCGGAGCATTTCTCTTCCCGCACCGTGCAGTCCGACAACTACGGCGGAGATGAGCTTCTTGCCGTCTGAAAGCTCACGCGCGCTGTCGAAAATTATGTGCCCTCTCTCATACAGCATATTAAATACAAGCTCGAAATCCATATCAAGGCGCAGGAGGCGCAATGCCTGACAATTTGAGACAGAGGAGAGAAGGAGTGCGTTTTCGGGTTTTGAGGCAAAAACATAGACGTTAATGGCAAGTGAAAAGTATTTATAGGTCAGCTTAAGAGCGTCGGCCGTGTTTTCGGATTCGTCATTTCCAATCATAAATATGTTTGAGTCCCCGAAGATTTTAATGTCGCACACACCGCGTCTGAGACAGACGGCGCCGATTTCCCCGGCTTCATGAATGAACGGGTTTTCTTCGGAAACGCTGCAAAAAACGATATGCTTAAATTCGTCGTTTTTCTTTATGTTGCGTGCGAGAATAATTGACCTTTCATTAAGCTCGGATAAGATGTATGCTCTTTTTCTGAAGAATAAAATGTATTTAACGTAAGACAGAGTGTTCCTGAAAAAGGAGAGTACGAACCCGAAGGTCATAATCGGTGCCAGCAGGTAGAGAAACAGTGAGTGAAAGATGAAAAGGTTGTAAACAAAGGGGACGTTTCCGACAGAAAATTCACGGATTTTCTCAAAGTCCCCGTTTGCAAGGAACACGCATATCACGTTATACAGCGAGAGAAGAAATGTTTTTACGGGTGAAAATCCGTCAGACGCAAACATGAAGGAGCACATCGGAGCATATATGCAAAAGAGGGAAAGAAAAACTCCGGCAAAAATGATGTTTATTTTTCTAACTTTAATGTATGAGGGGAGCATAACGGCGACAGCTGCCGCGCCCCAAAGGGAAAGAATAGATAAGCATGTCGTTAAAAACATATAAATGCCTCCGAATAAATGTCAAAATCAGAATGAATTATTTTTTTGAGGAAGGTGATGCGAGATATTCCCCCGGGGTCATGCCCATGTGCTTTTTAAACAATCGGTATCCGTAAGAAACATCATAAATTCCGGCATTTTCGCAGGCATCCGCAAATGTGAGGTTCTTGTTTGAAAGAAGTTCGCAGAGAAAACGCACCCGCTCTAAGCTCATATACTTCATAATGCTTACACCGTTTTCCGATTTGAAAATGCCGTTCAGGTAGTTCGGGGTCTTGCCGAGATGCCGGGAAATATCCGAAAGCCGAATATTTTCCGAAAGATGTTCGGATATATATTTTTTTATTTTATAGCTCAGAACCGAACGTGATGACTCGGAATGACTGCGCCGTTCGCAGTATATTGCGGAGAGACTGTGCAGTATCCCCGCCGCGGCGAGAGACGCGGAAAAGGCGTTTTCCGCGCGCGATGCGCCGAGCATTGCCGTGATTGAATACATACTGCGCTTTATGATCTCCGTTTCGTCGGACGGCGGAGTAACAAGAGGAAGAAAGATTCCGCATGTCTTGTATCCGCTCCTTTCGGAGTCGCTTACGAGGCGCAGTCTGTGCTTTACGGAGAGTTGTATACTGCAATGACTTTGGTAAGTTCCGTCTGCCGGAAGAAGGCGGAACGGCAGACTGCGGAAGAGAACAAAGACGCTTCCCTCGTCGGCAAAGAAACGTTCGCCGTACAGCTCAACGGATATCTTTCCCTTTTTTATGTATACAAGCTCAAAGCTGTCATCATCTTCATATCCGTAGTCCTCGCGGTAGTTTTCGGTGAAGAAGTGATGCGCAAATCCTGTCTCGGGGAGTTCGCAAAAGGATATGTCTGCGTAGAACAAAAAACGCACCTCCTATAATTTTAGAATATCATAAAGTCGTTGTTTTGTCCATTAAAACATTTTTTTCTGCATTGACCGCGTGGGTATTCGGATGTTATAATTTTCGTATACGAAAAAAGGAGCGAGGGAAAATGAATAAAAAAGCATATTTTTTTATAGACGATGTAATCTGGGTATTCCGCGACCTTACACGCAAGCGCCCGAAGTCATTGTTTGACAATCCGTTCATGAGCGTGCTTAAAACCGCGCACGAACGATACGGAATGAAGGTGCAGCTCAACACATTCATGCGTACGGACTTTTTTTACGGAGCGGATGAGTTCTGCCTCTCCGAGATGACGGACGCATACAAAAAGGAGTGGGAGGAAAGCGCCGATTGGCTGAAGCTCGGATTCCATTCAAAGCAGGAATTTCCCGATTATCCGTGGATAAACTCCGATTACGATGATGTAAAGATTATATTTGAGCAAATCAAAGGAGAAATTGAACGCTTTGCGGGCGAAAACACGTTCGCGCTCGGAGTAATGCCTCACTGGATGCCCGTGAGCAGAGACGGCGTTCGCGCACTTCATGACGGCGGGATTAAAATTCTCGGCGCATCATACGGAAAGCGTATGCCGTACAACGGCGCTCCCGGCTCGCTTCCATACGGACATGCGGCAAGGCTTTTGCAGAACAGAAAGCCCGAGACCGAGCTGTATACGCGTGTATCGCTCAACGAGGCGATTGCCGATTCGCTTTGCGGGTACAATCATCTGCCCGACGATGAGATTGAGAACAGATACGGTATCGGGGCATACCTTGATAAAGAAACGGGTATGTATTTTAAAGACTTTATAACGGGACCGATTCTCGACCTCAGCAAGCCCGAAAATCTTCTGAACGAGATGGCGCCGAACCTTGAACATGAATTCTTCGGATATGCCACGCATGAGCAGTATTTCTATCCCGAGTACTTTGCGTACCAACCCGATTATGCCGAAAAAATCTATCTTGCGGCAGAGATTCTTACAAAAAACGAATTCGAATATATCTTTATTGAGGATTTGGTATAATAAGTTCCCGCTCCGAAATTTCGGAGCGGGAATCTTGTTTTTTTATTCTGCCGTGTCGGGAAGGGGAGTAAGGCGTATGCCTTTAATCTTCATCGACATAACCGTGTCTGCATCGTTGTTTACCGCTGTCGGGTCGTAGCGGAGGATTACAACATATTCGCCCTCTGTTCCGACGTTTACTTCGCCGATATTTTTCCAGCCGGACTCATTTGCAAAGTTGTATCTTCCTACAACCGTCTTGCCGTTTACGTACGTTTCGCCCCACGGCTGTGTTCTGAAGGAATTGTAGAACGTGGCTCCGCTTTCGTCGCGCGGTGTTGCCGAAGCGTTATACTTTTCAAAGAGAATTGCGGGGTTTGCGCCGTTTTCAGCCGAGTCGCCGTTTACGGAGAGCATGTATCTGCCCTTGACGGGAACTTTAATTCCGATTGCGACTGCGGGGCGGTTTGTGTAGTTGTCGGTTGCCGCGCCTTTGCCGTTCAGAAGAATGGCGTTTGTGTTCTTCTCGAGGTTCCATGACGTCATTCCGCCGAGAGCGAGGAGACGCCACGGTGCCGTTCTCTCAAGGCTTACCATTCTGTGGTCGGAGATGAGGTTGTCTTCGCTTCCGTTTCCGTTTGAGTTATAAACGGGCTTTTCGTCATACGTGAGGAGCGAGCCGTTTATAACTATTGTTCCGCTTCGGATACCGAGCGCCGACTGGTCGTTTCCGCACGCCCAAACGCCGTTTGTGTTAAGCGCGTCCCATGTTGTATTGTAATCGTACGCTTTCTTTGCAAGGCTTATATCTTCATTAAGCGTAAGCGAGTAGATGTTCGTATAGAAGCGCTTGTCCGTATCCGAGACAGTGTACGGAGTGAAGTTTTCGTTTTGTCCGCTCATAACGAATACAAGCTGATAATCGCCCGCCTCAAGATACTTTTTGCCGAGAGAGGCGCTTGTCATGTTGGCACCGCTTGCGGAGGCAAAGTCGCCGTAGAGGTCGACGGAGCCGAGTCGGTTTTCTGCCGGCGAGCTTATAACCGCATTGTAGAATGCGTCTGCCGACATTGTTCCGCCGACGGTTGATGCGTGCCAATTATCGGTCTTCCTTATGAGATAGACATCGGTAATCGGCGAGCAGGACTGCGGAACATATTTGAGTGTCGGAACGTATGTTCCCGACTTCGGCACGGTTATTTCAAGACCGATTGCGGCAAGAACGTTGCCTGCATCGGAATCGGTTCCGAGGTTTCTTGTCTCTGTTCCGACGGAGACTCTTCCCTGATATACCATCCAATCCGCATTTGCCGAATATCCCTGAGCAGTCTTTACGTTTACAAAGCCCCATGGAGCGGACACATCGGAATCTGTGCCGGCAAGCGTGTACTTTCCGTTTGTGAGACTTCTTCCGCCGGATGTGGAATCGGTTCCGTTGTGCGAGTTGAATGTGAATACATACTTATATCTTCCGTCATCCACGGGAGTCGGAGTATGATTCATCTCATAGCTCATCGGGATTGTAAAGCTCCGGTTCTCGGCTATATCATATACATATCCGAGCGCCATGTCCGAGTTGTCTCTGTAAGCTCTTATAAACGTGATGTTTCCGACATCGAGACGCGCCGTGCGCTCGCCCGTCATTGTCGCATTCTTTATCGTGTAAACCGCGTTTCTTACGCCGTCGTTTTCAACGTGTATCGTGCGGTCAATGAGGTCTGCGGGGGTTACGTCGGATGTGTCGAACTCTACGTCTATGGAGTTTGCGAAGCTGAGCGTCTTTGTGAAGTTAGTAACCGTTCCGCCGATTGATGCGTCAAGTCCTTCGTTTCCGCCTATCTTGCTTCCGTCGTTTACATAGCTGTAAATGTTGTCGCCGTCCTCATTTACGCTGTATACACCGACAAATCCGCTGAACTCGAAGATTCCGCCTACGTTGTATACTGCCGTATTGTCCTGCGCGTATACGATGTAGTCCGTTCTTCCGTTTACAAGCTCAACCTTTACGGCCTTTACGGAATCAGTGCCCTTCGGTGAACCCGAAACGAGCGTTACGGGAACGCTTTCCATGTTCTTTACATAACGGCTTCCGTCATACGGCTCGTATACCGTTGTAAACAGCGTGTTCAAGTCCGTGCCCTTTCTGCGGACGAGCATATACTGAATATGGTTTATGTTTGCAAGGTTCGTCTTTGTTCTCGGGGGCATACCCGTTGCAAGAGTTACCTCACTCGGAGTGAAGTCGTTGAGCATTGTTATGCGCATACGTATATTCTGATTGCTGTTGCGCGAGAACTTGCCGACATCCTTAATCTTGTAGTCTACCCAGAAGTTGCCTGAAGTAAGGTTTTCGTTCTTCCTGATATTTTCAAGCCACGTGTAACCCTTCGGGTACTTAAGGGGAACATACTGGTTTGTTGCGTTGGTGTACGGGTCTTCTCCGAACGGGACTGACGCTCCCGCATACGTTCCGCCTTCCTGTGTTGTAAATGTAAGGCTTGATTCGGGATTTTCCTCACTCGACGGGTGGAACGAATACAGGTGGTCGTTTCCTCCGCGTACCTTGAAGAAGTCGATTCCGTAGGAAATACTGCTGTCGTAGTCCACCATAACTACCGTTCTGTCATATTCATCGGTTATGTTATATACGTTCTTCCCGTCTACCTCCATAACCTTGACTTTTCCGTCTTTTGAATCGAAGTGCGTCGGGTCATGCGGCTCTGTTCCGAGTATCTGCTCCTGCTCGTTTACCATTACGGTGTTATGAGAGACAGTCGCGTTCTGCCACTGGTATCTGTTCGGGTTTGTGCCTGTCGCTTCGGGGTATCCGAGGTCGGACGTCATTCCGATTCCGTATGCCTCGATTCCGAGCGAAAGCTTATCCTGGTTATTGTGCGATACGGCGCCGCCGAAGTATGTCCAGAACCCGCGCTGCGTATCTTTCAGGACACCTGTGCCCGCCGACTCGTTGAGCGTTCCGGAGCGGAGGGAGGCAAGTCCGTAACCCGAGAGAAGTCTGCTCTTGTCATAATCGTACTCGCCGTAGGTGCTGATTATTGAGCTGATTTCATCCTTTACGCTCTCGGGATTGCGTACAAATATTCCGTAATGTACGCCGTTTAAGTTTCCTTTTTTCACGAAGTACAGATGCTGTGCTATTTCGCGCGCGATTTCGGGATTACTGCTCTTTAAGAAGCGGTAGCTGTCGAGCATTATATCCGTATTATCGGGAAGGAGCGAATACATTCCGAATACTCCGCTGTCGCCGATATTCGGGAGTCCGCGTCTTACTATCGTGAGCGGTGCATAAGAGCTTATCATTGCGGCATATTTAGGATTGCTGTACATATCCATGCCGTCATAGCCCTCGTACGGCCCGAGAATATTTGCAAGGTTTGACATTGCGTCTATCCACAGGCGGTTGTAACCCGGTGCGGACTCGTTGCCCTGTCCGTCGCGTGATACCTGGCTTACGAGGCGCTCGCTTACGTTTCCGCCCGTGTTCTGCTGGTTTGTTTTTGTTCCGTTGCGGAATATCCAGTCTATCATCTCGTTCGTCTCATCACCTGAGTCGAGCGCGACTGCCGCCGCTGCGAGTGAGCCCTGGTGCATACCGAAGTTACCCGCCGTCTGCGAGTTGCATACGTTATTGTATACTTCACGGAGTATTCCCGTCTCGCAGTTTTCGCGGAGCGATTCGGGCGTTACCTTGCCGTCTGCATTGAGTTTTCCGCGGAGGTGGCTGTCGCCGGGATACTTGTTTGCTTTAGCCGACAGGAACGCGATTACCTGCTCGTCGTCGAACATCGGGAAGAGTGCGTCGTATGCTCTTGAGAAAAACTCCGCAAGATATGTTTCCCAGATTGCACCGAGGATTTTTCCGCGGCGCGTTCCGCCGTCCGAGTTGTTATAGTTTGAAAGGAACTGCGAAAGGTCGTATGTCGGGTATACGTCTGCTACGCGGTCAAGCATGATTGCGCCGAGACGGCCGTATCTCTCGTCGCCCGTGTAGAGGTAGGCGTAGGAAAGGTTCATTATCGCCTCTGTGATAAATCCGCCCGTCTTTTCGAGTTTTTCCTTGTACCAAAGTGCGAAATGGTTATAGTAGGCGATGTAGGTATGAACTATCTTTACGCCGTCGGACGTAACTTCTCCCGTGTCGTAGCCCATTCCGTCGTCTACGCCCCAATCTGCTCCGAGCTCGGGGTAGAGGTCGTTATGGAGATAGTCCTTTCCGCCGTTTGCGACGTTCTGTTCATTGAGGGTATGAGCAAGCTCGGCATCGTATACGCCGTTGTTTGCCGCAACCGTCATTTTGTAGAGCCCCTCGAAGTCGTTTGTCGGGAAGTAGCGCTCACATTCGGGGCACCGAACCTTCCACGGGTGCGCTATCGGGTCGCAGACCCACGGATAGCTTCCGCGGAGCGAGTAGAGGTTTGCTCCGCATTCGGGGTGCCGGCAGGTAATTGCGTTCGGGTCGTTTCTGTATCCGACCTGTACGGAACGCGGAATGCCCTCCGACGGAATCATCTCCCACAGTTCGTCTGCCGACATGGTGAGATACTGACTGCAAGCGTTTACATATTTATTCTTTATGCTTTCAGCCCAACTGTAACGCTGTATGTTTTCTCTTGCCGCAGATACCATTTCATCGGTGTAAATCGTTCTTGAAACCTTGCCCGTGCGGACGCTTACGGTTACATCGTCGGATACTGTTACTCCATCTATCGTTACCGTTGCCGTGATTTTCGCCATACCGACGGCAATCGGCGTTACTCTTCCGTCGTTTGCAACCGTTGCGACGCTCTCGTCGGAGCTTGCGTATGAAACGACCGCACCTTCCATCGGGACGTCTGCGCCGAGGAATGTCTTTGCCTTTGCGTTGAGCGTTATCCCGCTGCCGTTCAGGCGCATGACAAGCGTATCCGCTTCAATTTCAACTGCGCCGAACGCGTTTTGGGAAACTGATTTGAGGCTCATGCCAGCAATTTTGAATCCGTGGTAAGTGTCGGAATACAGCGTGGGATTTGTGCTGTCAAAAACAAATATGACATAGTAATCACCGCTGTTCTGAATGTCGACTCTGCCGATTTTCACTTCTCCACCGTCAGTGCCGGTCGAGAAATCGTGGTTTCCGACCATTACGGAATCTGCCGTCTGCGTAAGCTCGTAGCTTGCCTGTGCGGCGCTTCCCGCCGGAACGAGATATATGTCTGCGCTCGTTCCGTAAGCCAGCGTATACGGAGTAAGGAAAAAGTCAAACAGTCCGCTGTTTGTTACCTGAAGCTTCAGGGCAAATATCGGATGTGAACCGTAAGTGTTTATCTTTACCGTTCCGTTTATGTAATTCCTGTCCATATTGGCATTGTAGTTTGTGTATGTCGAAAATGCCCAAAGTGCGCTTTCCTGCGGGTTTATTTTCGAGTAAGAATCAACCTCGCCGAAATCACGCAGAACTCCGCTTGCATCGAGCTTCGGTCTGCCGTAAACCGTCTGGTCAAGCATGGAATTCGTTGTCGTCTTGTACTCAAGGGTTACATCGGCGCTTTCGTCAGCCGCCGTTTCCGCACCCGCAGTAAGCGGGGTACCCATGAGCGCGGTTACCATAACCGCCGCAAGAATCAATGATATAATCCTCTTTTTCATATGTGCCTCCTTTTTTGTTGGGGTTTTAGTATTGTGTAAATATTATAAAGATATTAAGTAAAGTTTGCAATAGTCTTAAGTTGTCGAAAATTGCGATTTTTTAGGCAATAAAAAATTTGGCGGAAAAAAGTGTGGAATAAAGCGTTTTTCGGGATTTAGGAAATATTTCCCTCTAATGTAAATAAATGTAAAAAGGGCACAGACAAGTACTTGTCTGTGCCCTTAATTATATCGCTAAATCTCTTTGATTAAGATGCAGGAGTTGGCGGGAATCGTAAAGCTGAGGTTATCCGTCGTGTCGGTAAGCTCGGCGTCATGGGTCTTGTCGAGCGTGTAAATCTCATACATGCCGTTTCTTCCGAAATCGACATTGATTTCCTTCGGTGCGGCTTCATCGTCGTCGGTGTAATAGGTAACGACCGTGAGAGTTTTACCGTTTTTGTCCGCACCGCAGAGAGTGTAGATGTTTTCAATGTCGGAGACGCATCTGACCTCGTGGTCCGTATCGTAGAACATTCCGTACCAATAGAACGGATAGTAGCCTTTTTTTACTGCGCGGGTGTAAATGTCAAAAGCACCGCAAAAAACACCGGGGCGCATATCGTAATACATCAGCATGTCAATCGGATTGCGCTGAGCGAGGCTCATACACGCCATTGTAAATGCCGCACCCTTAACTCCGCCGATTACATTGACAGTGTAGTGAAACTTATCCGTCCAATTCTTAAGGTAGTTCCACTCGTTTAAGATGCTCTCGGTTGAGGTGTAACCGTTTTTGTCGAGCATTTCCCTTACGCAGTTTGCGCGGACTGTGTGGCGGTTCGGGTCTGTTGCGTAGATGTGCCAGGAGAAGAAATCGAGGGGGACGTTTCTCTTGCTCATTTCGGCGAGAAATTCCTCTGTCCATTCCTTGTTGCGGGCGATGGACGGCCCGCCTATTTTAAGCTCGGGGAAGCAGGATTTTAAGTGCTTTGCGGCAATCTCGAAGAAATCGAAGAACTGCCCGCGCGTACCGCCCCAGCAAAACTTTTCGTCGTCGCCGTCGTTTAAGTCGGGCTCGTTCCAAATTTCCCAATATTTCATTCCGAGCTCGTGGCCGTCGGCCCAGCCGTAGTTATAGTGGCGTATTATGTGCTCGCAGATAACGGCCCACTTTTTGAAGTCCTTCGGGGGAAGGGTGTGGCGTTTGATTATTTCATGCTCTATTCTTTCGCCGAGCCTGAAGAATGTCTGAGTGTTCGCTTTGAGCGTTATTAAAAGAGATTCGTCGGTTTCGGTGAAATCATATGAGATGGGGTCATACGGGTCAGCGTCAAAATTCGGGAAAATCGAGGAAACGTCATGCGCATAGTGCCCGCCGTATTCAAAGCAGAAGCTTGAATCGTGGTTGCGCGCATACGGGATTCGAGCAGCCTTATAGGCTTCTAAGTTGCTGTGCCATTTGCCGAGGTCGCGCCGATGCCACGGGCCGCCGTTTGTGCAGTTGAGAAGCTTGAATTTTCCGCCGTGGTCGTCTAAGTTGAATTTCAAAGTCTCCATTTTTACACTCCCGTTAAATTTATTTTGTTATAAGGGTGTCTGTAATCAGTTTTCTTTCTTTGCCTTATCCGTCGAGTTTCTTTTAATCAATTCATGGCGTATGGTAATGTGCTGTATAACCTTTGAACGCCTGAATATTTTGTCGTAAAGGAGCTTTACGGCGATTTCCGCCTGTTCCTTCTCAAAGACGTGAACGCTTGTGAGCGGTATCAGCGAATACGCCGACATCGGTATGTCGTTTATTCCGACAACACTTATGTCCTCGGGAACGCGGATGCCGACCTCGGTAAGCCTTTTGATGAGCGCGAGGGCTATTTCGTCGTAGGCGCAGACCGCCGCGGTGGGAAGATTGCCGTTTTTAATCATCTCGTCGGCAGCTACATAGCCGATTGCCTCAAAGCGTTCGTTCACGATATATGCGTCGCGGACATCGAACGGGATTCCGTGCGCTTTAAGAGCGTTCTTAAACGATGTATATTTTATTGCGGTGAAGGTTTCCCCGACAAAGGCTATTCGCTTATGCCCCAACGACTTCAGATAGCCGACTATATCGGAAAAATACGTATCAATATCGCAGAAGAGGGTGTCGCAGTTTTTGCACGGGATTCCGATGACTACGGTCGGTATTGACGGCTCTATTTCGCCCGAATACGACTGAAACAGGATTATGCCGTCGGCGCGGTTGCCCACCGTGATATTTTCGATTATTCCGTCGAGTTTTTCGGCGTCGAAGTCATAGGCATAGACCGCGACGGTGGCGCCTTTTACCTCGAGCTCCGTCTTGAGTGCATGTATTTCGGCTGCGTATGCGATGCTTATTATCTCGGGGCAGACTACGGCAACGGTAATTGAGTTGTCGGAGGCGTAGTCTATCTTGCGTTTGCTCTTTTCGGCAAAATATCCGCCCTGCGTCGCAATTTTAATTATTTTTTTTCTGAGCTCCTCGTTAATCTCGCGGCTGCCCGAAAGCGCCTTTGAGACGGTTGAAAGGGAGACGTTTGCAAGCTCTGCGATTTTTTTATGTGTCATAAAAATCACCTAAAACAGGATTAAGTTCATTATACAATCCGTAATTTCAAAATTCAACAGGACACCGAACGAATAAAATTCGGGATGAAACGCGGTGAGAGAATCATATTTTCCGCCGTTCAAATAGAGCATATCACAGGCGCGGGGAATTGTAAATAGGAACGGTAAAACGCTTTTAAATAAAAAATCGGAATGAAGCAAAGTCCATTCCGATTTGTCGTGTGTCGACATAAAAGATGCCGCTGTCAAAGCCTTGCGCCGCAATGGTTTCTGCGGTTATACCCCCTTTTTGAAAAGGCAAACGGCAGAATATCACTTGTATGGTGGATATTCCGCCGTTCATCTTCTCATTCATAGATTTCCTGCTCAATCACCGTTTTGCTGTCCCGGAACTGGATGCGGATGATTTCCGCGTCCTCCACCGTGATTTTTTGGATGACCTGCCGGACGAGCTCATTGTCAAATTCTGTATAGCCCGCGGCGCATTCCGTGATGCTGTCCCACATCTGCCGGCGTCTGGCAGCCTGTTCCTCCTGATCAGTCTCTGCCTGCTGCGCGTCCGCGATCTGCGCCTTAAGGGATTCCTTCTCATCCGTCAGCGCTTTCATTCTGGCATTCAGCTCGGTATCGGCCATGTTGACGAGCATCCGGTCCAGCACATCGCTTTGCTCCCGGCTCACCGCATCCATCCGCTTTTTCAGCTGCAGCAGCTGCGCACCAGCCTGAGATAACGCCTGTTTTGCTTCCTCCGCCATGGCCAGCACATCGGGGCAGACCTCCTGCCTTATGTGCTGCTTATGACGCACTGTCCAACGGGTTTGGGCGGTATCCATCCATAAGTTCATCATTTTCCATGATGAAGGGACGTGTCGTATCCTGTCCCCATGCGGTATCGTATTTTTCCATCAGATAATCGCTCAGTTCGGTTCTGTTCTGAATCTTTACCAGGCGGTACGGCTCCTGAAA
>CAKSEF010000045.1 GCA_934446465.1 uncultured Oscillospiraceae bacterium | reverse complement strand
CCGATTCGCACGACATCAAAGCTCCCGCCCGTCAGATTTTTGAATATCTCCGCCGTGCGTTTTTCAAGCTCGGGCGAAAAACGGTTTTTAATTTCGTTCGCTGAAAGCTCCATAACCTCAAGCGCAAGGCTCGCCGCCGAATATGAAAACTCGGCCTCCGAAAGCTCGGCTCTCACCTCATACAGCTTCTTTTCCGTTTCGGCCTTTGATATTCCCGAAACGCGTTCGGAAAGCCTTGCAAGCTCTATCTCATATTCGCGGACGCTTCCGCGCATTGTGAGCAGTTCTTTCTTAAGCTCCTCCGCGCTTTCCTGCGGTATCTCATCGCTTTGGTAATCCTCATTCCGCACATCGTCGGGAATCGCGTCCGAGATTGCGGAGTATCTGCTTTCCGCGGCGAGATACGCGCGTTCGGCGCGCTCCCGCTCGGAAACACGTCTTGAAAGCTCCGCCATTGCCTTTTCCGCATCGTCCTCAAATATTCCCGCCCCGAGGAGAGAATTTTTCACCGCGCCCTCGGCATTTTTGCGGGCAAGCGTCATCTCTTCGAGTATCCTTTTCTTTTCTCCGTATGCGCCGTTTGCCCGCTCAAGCGAATCAAGCGCGCCGAAGTATTCGGAGAGCGAAAGCTCGTTCATTTCGGGATTTCCCGCTCCTTTGGACGCTATCGCCGTAAAGAGAGTGGCTATGCCGTGCACCGCCCACGCAATCAGTATTACAAAATTCCCGCTGACGGCGAAGAACACGCCAACCGCCAAAAGCAGCACCGAGCAGGCGAGCATTATATAAACCGCGGGAGAAATCTTTTTCTTTTTCGCGGATTCGGCTGCCTTTCTCGCCTCATCACGGTCCATGCCCGAGAAGACCGAGTCCCCGGCGGTCTGCTCCGCCGTCTCTTTTTCCGCGCTCTGCAAGCCGAGGGCGTTTTCCGCCGATTCTTCCTCAAGCCGCGCCCTTTCAAGAGCCCGCTCAAACGCGCGTATTTTTTCCTCCGTCTCCCGCGTGGGGTACGACTCTGTTTTTGCCTTTTCCTTTTCGGCAGACTCAAGCGCCTTTTGCGCGTCCTCCCTCAGCTTATACTTTTCCTTTTTCTCCTCAAATTCGGCGATTTTAACACATCGTTCGAGCTGTGATGCCCGCTCGCGCGCAGATTTGAGAAGCTCCGCCGTTTTGTCGATTTTTTCTTCTGTTTCGCATACGTCGGAGAGCGTCTCCGCAAGAGCGCTTTCCTCCGCTCTCAGCTTCGGGATTCCTATATCCTTTTTTTTGGCGGGCAGAAGCATATCCGCCCTTTTCTTAATTTCCGCAAGGACGTCCGTTGCGGAAACAGATTCATCTCCGCTAGTCGTCGCCGCAAGTATTCGCTTTTCCATATCGGAGTTCCCGTCAATGCGCATACCCGCCTGACCTATAAATGCCGTTCTCAGGTATGTTCCCTGCTCGACTCCCGTAAGGGACGCGCCCGTCTCAACGCTTTCGCCCGTGTCCGCCTTATATGCGTGTGCGGACGAAAAAACACCGCTTCTGCCTGCCTTGCGCTCGATTATTATGTTCTCGCCCTTGTCAAAAATTTCGGCACGGCCGTACATCTCGCTTCCGTTCCACGGCTTATACCTGTCTTTGTCGGGGATATATCCCGACTTCGGACGTTCGCGCGTGGAAATTCCGTAAAGCATCGTGCGTATGAATGCGCCCCACGTCGATTTCCCCGCTTCGTTCCCTCCGCAGACAATATTTAAGCCGTTTTTTAGCTCAAGGCTTTTGTTATCGAGCTTTCCGAACGTCGCATAAAGCCTCTTAATCCACATATTCTTTCCCGTCCTTCGGCGTTTTTATTTCTTGTCTACCGCCATTTGCGTAAGATATGCGTTGATGAAGCCGTCTATATCACCGTCCATAACCGCGCCGATATTGCCGCTTTCAAAACCCGTTCTGTGATCCTTTACAAGCGTATACGGCATGAATACATACGACCTAATCTGGCTTCCCCACTCTATGAGCTTTTGCTCTCCCTTGATATCCTCTATCTTTTCGAGGTTTTCGCGCTCCTTAATTTCAATGAGCTTCGATTTCAGCATGCGCATGGCTATTTCCCTGTTCTGGTGCTGGCTGCGCTCGTTCTGGCAGGCAACGACTATTCCCGTCGGGATATGCGTTATGCGTATTGCCGATTCCGTCTTATTGACGTGCTGACCGCCCGCACCGCCCGAGCGGTAGGTATCTACCTTTAAGTCCTCGTCGCGGATTTCCACCTCGACATCCTCCGTTATTTCGGGCATTACCTCGAGCGCCGCAAAGGACGTATGCCGTCTCCCCGACGCGTCAAACGGCGAAATACGCACGAGGCGGTGAACGCCCATTTCGCCCTTGAGATAGCCGTAAGCGTTTTCGCCCTCTATGAGGATGCTTGCCGATTTCATTCCTGCCTCGTCGCCGTCGAGGTAGTCGAGAATTTTATACGAAAAGCCGTGATGCTCCGCCCAGTGCGTGTACATACGGTAAAGCATCTCCGCCCAATCCTGTGCCTCGGTTCCGCCCGCGCCCGCCTGAAAGCTGAGAATTGCGTTGTTTGCGTCATAGTCGCCCGAGAGAAGTGTCGAAAGACGCGCGTCTTCTAACTGCTTTTCAAGCTCGCCGAGCATTGTGCCGATTTCCGACACTGTTTCCTCGTCCTCATCCTCGCCCGCAAGTTCAAAGAGCGTCTCTATATCGGACATCGCGCTTTCAAAGCCCGCAAATTTATCAAGCTTTGCCTTTGTTCTCGAAATCTTTTTAAGAACCGCCTGCGAGTTTTCTATATCGCTCCAGAAATCCGCCGCTTCAGTCTCTTTCGAGAGCGTTTCAAGCTCTTTTTTCCTGTTTTCAATATCAAGCGCCGAATACAGCTCCCGCATCGGCTGCCTGAGTGCGGTGAATCTTCTTTTGTATTCATCAAGTTCGAGCATTTGTTTTCTCCTTACATCGGATATATTTAATATGATAACTTGTATTTTACCATATATATCTTCTCACGTCAATTTCCGTGCCGTATTGTGAAGTCCGAAAATAAATGTGTAAAATTTATTTGTATTATAGCGTAAAACGTGGTATACTACCTATATAAATGACTGAAAAGGAGTTTTTGTCATGTCAAATGCTGTATCCCTCACATCGGCGTCGTTTGACGAAAGAACGGCGAGCGGTGTTTCACTTGTTGATTTCTGGGCGTCATGGTGCGGTCCGTGCAGAATGCTTTCACCCGTTATCGACGAAATCGCCGAGGAATTCGCGGGGAAATGCTCTGTTTATAAGGTAAATGTGGACGAAGAAGGCGAGCTTGCGGTCAAATTCGGCATAATGTCGATTCCTACGCTTATTTTCTTCAAGGACGGCGAGGTTATCAACAAGCTTGTCGGCGTAGTTCCAAAGGAAGAAATAACAGCCATTCTCGAGAATGCTTAAACGACTCTTTCGGAGGGGATAAGAATGGACAACACTCAGTCAAGGGCTTTCAGAAAATCATTTATGGGCGGTTTTTCAAAGGCGGATGTCAACGCCTACATCGTGTCGCTTGCCTCCGATTACGAGGCGAAGATAAAATCGCTCACGGCAGACCTCGAATCTTCCGTCAATGCGCGGGACGAGCTTTCAAAAAAGCTCTCCTCGGCAGAGGAAAAGGCAGAGAAGCTCTCCGCCGCCGAGCTTGAGCTTTCCGATGTACGCGAAAGGCTCTCCGAAAAGAGCGCGCTTTTAAATCAGCGCGAGCTTGAGCTTTCCGACGTTCGCGAGAGACTCGGCTCCGCCGAGAGCGAGGTTTCCCGCCTTTCGGAGATTGAGCGCGAATACACTGCGCGGAAGACGGAGATATCGGAAACAGAAATTTCGGCTAAGACGCGCGCAAATGAGATAATAAACGAAGCCGAACTCGAATCCGAGAGACGGCGCAATACTCTCGAGGCAGACCTGCGCGCGAAGATTGCCGAGGCGGATTCGCTTATGGACACGCTCAGGCGAATGACCGACTCGCTTATAAGCGACGTGGACGCACTCGACGCGAAGATTGACCGCGCCGCCTCAAGCGCACATTCGGCGGCGGCTTCGCTCTCGGTTGCCTGCTCCGATGTCAGAATCAAGATTGACGATGTAAAAAACCGTCTTTCGGAGCAATAAATAAGTACATAAAAAGCAGCCGTTTTCACGGCTGTTTTTTTATATCTTCATTTTTTGTCGGAATGTGCGAAAAGTCTATTGACAAATGCACATACATATGTTATATTGTAATTCAATTCCAAACTCAAAGTTTATTTTTACGAAACTTTTGTTGGATAAAAAACGATGACCGCGGGGCTTTGTTTCTCCGCGGGCTTATCGTTGTTTTGAAGGTGCATCAAATGAACATCGATATAGGAAATAGAATTAAGCTGCTTCGTCTTTTTTACGGACTGACTCAGCAGGAGCTTGCCGACAGGTGCGAGCTTTCAAAGGGGTTCATCTCCCAGCTTGAGTCGAACCAAACCGCACCGAGCCTTGCCACCCTGTCCGACATTTTTGACGCTTTGGGAACCACGTTTGAGGAGTTTTTCGCGCAGACGGGCGACCAAAACCCCGTTTATAAATCGGACGATATGTGCGTCAAGAACATCGACGGAATAGGGAACATGACGTGGCTCGTCTCAACCGCGCAGAAAAACGAGATGGAGCCCATTCTGTACGAGATACTTCCCGGGCAGGAAACGCCCGTGGATATGCCCCACGCGGGCGAGGAGTTCGGGTACGTGCTGTCGGGTGCAATAGTCTTAAGGCTCGGTATGCAGACCTCGAAGCTTTCCAAGGGCGATGCGTTTTACTTCACCGCGGATAAACAGCACAGCATAAAGAACAGAGGAAAAACAACCGCAAAAATCCTCTGGGTTTCCGCCCCGCCCACGTTTTAGGGCGCTAAACTTTTTGTTATTTGACAGGAGACTTGAAATGGGAGAACGTATTCTTGAGCTTTCGGGCATTCGCAAAACATTTGATGATTTAACCGTCCTTGACGGGATTGACCTCTATATCGAAAAAAACGAGTTTCTTACGCTTCTCGGCTCTTCCGGCTGCGGAAAAACCACGCTTTTGCGCATAATCGGCGGATTTTTAAAGCCGACGGAGGGTATCGTTTCATACATGGGAAAGTGTATAAACGACGTTCCCCCGCACAAACGCAACGTAAACACGATTTTCCAGAAGTATGCACTGTTCCCGAAGATGACGGTCGGGGAGAATATCGCATTCGGCCCGAACATAAAAAAATGGGATAAGAAGAAAATCGACTATGCAGTTGACGAAATGCTCGAGCTTGTGAGCCTGCGCGGTTTCCGTGACCGCGATGTTACCACGCTCTCGGGAGGTCAGCAGCAGCGCGTCGCCGTCGCTCGCGCGCTTATCAACCGTCCGGGCATACTTCTTCTCGACGAGCCGCTCGGCGCGCTCGACCTAAAGCTCCGCAAGGAAATGCAGATAGAGCTCAAGCGCATACAGCAGGAAAGCGGTATCACATTCGTCTATGTAACGCACGACCAAGAGGAAGCGCTTACAATGTCAGATACCATTGTTGTAATGAACAACGGCAAAATCCAGCAGATAGGCACTCCTCAGGATATATATAACGAACCGAAGAACGCATTCGTCGCGGACTTCATCGGTGACAGCAACATTCTCTGCGCCACTATGGTGCGCGACCTTGAAGTAAAGTTTCTCGGGCGCGTGTTCCCCTGTATTGACAAGGGCTTCGGTGAAAACACGCCTGTTGACGTCGTTCTCCGTCCCGAAGACGTCAAGCTCAACCCGCCGTGCGACGATATGCCGTGCGGAGAGGTTGTCTCGTCTATTTTCAAGGGCGTACACTACGAAATGCGCATAGATTGCTGCGGGGAGACCATCATCTCGCAGTCAACCGTAAACTGCGAACCCGGCACGCGCGTTTCGCTTTCCGTTGCGCCTGCCGACATACAGGTAATGCACAAAAGCGAAATGTCGCCCGACAGAAAGGCGTCCGTCAAGGCGGACGAGGCCGCAGCCCGCGCCGAGGCGGAGGAATGAGGAAAAACCTTTTTCTTATCCCGCTCTATGTGTGGACGGCAGTGTTCATCGTATTCCCGCTTGCGATAGTCTTCTACTTTGCATTCACGGAAGGCACCGGCGGCAGCGTCTCTTTCTCGCTTTCAAGCTTTAAGAGATTCGCCGACCCGATGTATCTCGGCGTTTTGCTCCGAAGCTTCAAAATCGCTATAATTTCAACCGTAATCTGCATATTCAGCGGATATCCCGCGGCATATACCCTTGCACGGAGCAAATCCCGCATGAAATTTATAATACTGATACTTATTCTGCTCCCGATGTGGATGAACTTCCTGCTCAGGACGTATTCGTGGCTCTCGATTCTTGAGAACACGGGGCTTGTGAACACGTTCCTCCAGAGCGTCGGGCTTCCGAAAATCCGATTCCTTTACAGTGAGGGCGCGGTTATTCTCGGCACGGTCTACAACTTCCTTCCGTTCATGATTATGCCGATATATATAACGCTCATCAAGCTTGACCAGAGCCTGCTTGACGCTGCCGCCGACCTCGGCGCAAACAGCTTCAAGACGTTCATGAAGGTTACGCTTCCCTTCTCCGTTCCGGGTATCATGTCGGGGGTTTCCATGGTGTTTATCCCGAGCGTTACGACATTCGTTATATCCCAGCTCATGGGCGGCGGAAAAGTCCCGCTCATCGGCGACGTTATAGAACAGCAGTTCCGCGTTGTGAACGATTGGCATTTCGGCTCGGCAATCAGCGTGCTTGTTATGGTCATCGTTCTGGTGTTCATGTCGTTTATTAACCGCGGAGATGTTGAAGCGAACAACGGAAACGGAGGTAGGTTTTTACAATGAAAAAGCTTGCCCGCGCATATATCGGAATAGTCCTTGCATTTCTTTACGCGCCGATAATCGTGCTTATGGTCTATTCGTTTAACGCGTCCAAGAGCCGGGCCGTATGGCAGGGCTTTACGCTTGATTGGTATAAAACGCTCTTTTCAAACAGCGACATAATGCGCTCGCTCTACACAACGCTTTTATGCGGGTTTCTTGCCGCGCTTATCGCAACCGTAATCGGTTCTGCCGCGGCATACGGTCTCGGCGAAAAAAAGAGTTTTTTCAGCTCGCTTACGCTCTCCGCCGCGTATATACCGATGCTCAATGCCGAGATAGTAACGGGCGTGTCGCTCATGCTTCTGTTTACATTTTTAAATCTGAAGCTCGGATTTTTGACGATGCTTCTCTCCCACGTTACATTCTGCATACCGTATGTTATACTTGCGGTGCTTCCCAAGGTGCGCCAGCTCGACCACAGCCTGTCGGACGCCGCCCAAGACCTCGGATGCACGCCGGCGCGCGCGTTTTGGAAAATCACCGTTCCCGAGCTTATGCCGGGAATAGGAACGGGTTTTCTCATCTCGCTTACCATGTCGATTGATGACTTCATCATAAGCTTCTTCACGACGGGCAACGGCGTAACCAACCTCTCGATTACCATATATACAATGGCAAAGCGCGGGATAAAGCCCGAGATAAACGCCCTTTCGACGATTATGTTCGCCGTTATCCTCGCAGTCCTTGTTGCCGCAAACATAAGCTCGGCAAAACATTCAAAAAAGCAAAAAAGGAGTATGTCAAGATGAAAAGAATTTGTGCACTTGTTCTGTCCCTCGCAATCATGCTTCCGCTCTGCGCGTGCGGGGATACGAGAGAGACCATAACCGTCTATAACTGGGGCGACTATATCGCACCGGGAATTGTCGATAAGTTTGAGGAAGAAACGGGCATACGCGTCGTTTATGAAACGTTTGAGATGAACGAAGATATGTACACCAAGCTCAAAAACTCAAATAACAGCTACGATGTCGTTATCCCGTCCGATTATATAATTGAACGCATGATTGACGAGGATATGCTCGAAAAAATCGACTTTGCAAATGTTCCGAACTTTGAAAAAATCGATGCGGAGTTCAAAAATCCGTCCTTTGACCCGACAAATGAATATTCCGTTCCTTATATGTGGGGAACGCTCGGCATACTCTACAACAAAACCATGGTAAACGGCACGATTGACAGTTGGGGTGCGCTTTTTGACAAGCAGTACGCCGACAACATCATCATGATGAACAGCCAGCGCGACGCTATCGGAATGACTCTCAAGTATCTCGGATACAGTCTCAACGAATCCTCGCCCGAGGCGCTTGAAAAGGTGAAAAACAAGCTCAACGAGCAAAGTCCGCTCGTTCTCACATGGGTGGTAGACGAGGTAAAGGATAAGATGATAGGCGGAGAGGCCGCCCTCGCGCTCATCTACATGGGCGATGCTGTTTACTGCAAGGGATACAACAGCGATTTGGAATACGTAATCCCGAAAGAGGGCTCCAACATCTTCTTCGATTCAATGTGCATACCGAAATGCGCGAAGAATAAGAGCGGTGCCGAGAAGTTTATCAACTTCATGTGCCGTCCCGACATAGCCGCGCAGAATGCCGAGTATATCGGATATTCCTCGCCGATGACCGAGGCGAGGGACCTCATGGGCGATGCCGGCAAGGACGAAACGGCATACCCCGACATCACAAAATACAATCTTGAGTTCTTCTCCTTCCTCGGCGACAAAACGAAGGTCTTTGACGAGCTTTGGACAGAAATCAAGACCTCGATAGGCGTATAATTTTCACAAAATAATCATCCGTGTATCCGCACGGATGATTTTCTTATACCGATGTTTACATTCAATACCTTTTGGTGTAAAATATAATTAAATATACAGGAGGTTGTTTATTATGAAAATTCTTGTAACCGGCGGAGCCGGATATATCGGTTCCCATACCTGTGTTGAGCTTCTCAATGCGGGACGCGAAATTGTTATCGTTGATAATTTTTCAAACTCGAAGCCCGAAGCGCTTGAGAACATACGAAGGATTACGGGCAAAGACTTCAAATTCTACGAAGCCGACCTGTGCGACAGAGAGAGCGTCAAAAAGATTTTTGACGAAAACGAGATTTCCTGCGTAATTCACTTCGCGGGCCTCAAGGCGGTCGGCGAATCGGTCGCAATCCCGATGCGCTATTACTATAATAATATTATGAGCACGCTCATTCT
The DNA here is from genome assembly GCA_934446465.1 of uncultured Oscillospiraceae bacterium. Lineage (GTDB taxonomy): Bacteria > Bacillota > Clostridia > Oscillospirales > JAAYXM01 > CAKSEF01. The sequence goes on along the minus strand of CAKSEF010000045.1, from coordinate 5,228 downwards.
GTGTGAGGAGATGTCGGCGCACGGCTGTAAAAATATCGTTTTCAGCTCCTCCGCAACGGTTTACGGCGACCCGGCTTCCGTTCCTATTACCGAGGACTTCCCACTCCACACCACAAACCCCTACGGAAGCACAAAGCTCATGATAGAGCAGATTCTCCGCGATATATACGTTTCCGACAATGAATGGGGAATTGTGCTGCTCCGCTACTTCAACCCAATCGGTGCGCACAAGAGCGGTCTTATCGGAGAAGACCCGAACGGAATCCCGAACAACCTGCTCCCCTACGTTGCCAAGGTCGCCTGCGGTGAGCTTGAGTGCCTAAACGTGTTCGGCGATGATTACAACACGCCCGACGGAACAGGCGTCAGAGACTATATCCACGTCGTCGATTTAAGTCTCGGCCATTTAAAGGCAGTTGAAAAGCTTGAAAACGGAAACGGCGTGTTCACCTACAACCTCGGAACAGGCAATGGTTACAGCGTTCTCCAGGTGGTAAAGGCATTTGAAAAGGCAAGCGGAAAAACGGTTAAATACAAAATCGCCCCGCGCCGCCCCGGCGACATTGCCGCATGCTACGCCGACCCGACAAAGGCCGCAAACGAACTCCACTGGCGCGCAAAATTCGGTATCGACGAAATGTGCGCCGACGCATGGAACTTCGCCGAAAAGCACTGGTCAAAGTAGTTTTTTCTCCGCCGAACACATGTTCGGCGGATTTTTTTATTCCGAATTTTCCGCATAACTAAGCCGTTTTTCCGCATTCCGCGAAAAAAATTTAGGAATTTATCAATTTTTCACTTTACAACGCTAAAGTAATGTGCTATAATAGCATCACAATAAAAAATCAAATAACGATATTGGAGGAAAAAACAATGAAAAAGATTATAGCACTGATTCTTGCCGGCGTAATGCTTTTTGCTTTTGCGGCGTGCAAGGGAAATGATGCCGACACTGCTGATAACGACGATGTAATTTCGGACGGCGGTCCCACAACCAAGTCCGATGCGGATTACATAACGGCAAAGGGCGAGCTGGTCATCGGCATGACACTTTTTGCACCGATGAACTACTACGACAGCACAAACAACCTCGTAGGCTTTGAAACAGAGTTTGCGAAAGCCGTATGCGAGAAAATCGGAATCACACCGAAGTTCGTTGAAATCAACTGGGACACAAAGGAAGTTGAGCTCAATGCCAAGAACCTCGACTGCATCTGGAACGGTCTTACAATCACCGACGAGCGCAAGGCGAACATGGAAATTTCAACGCCGTATATGCGCAACAAGCAGGTCATGGTAACGAAGCAGGAGAATCTCTCCAAGTACTCCGAGGGCGTTATCGGCGCAAGCATAGTTGCCGAGCAGGGCAGCGCGGGCGAAGATCTTGCGACTAAGGACGAATTTTTCAAGGATTCGGCATTCACTCCCGTTGATTCTCAGGCAAAGGCGCTTATGGACGTAGCAAGCGGAACGAGCGACATTGCGATAGTTGACTATGTAACGTCAATCGGCTCTATCGGAGCGGGAACGGACTTCAAGGACCTCACGGTTATAAGCTCAAAGGAATTTTCCCCCGAAGAGTACGGAATTGCATTCCGCAAGGGCAGCGACATGGCGACTGTTGTAAATAACACAATAGAAGAGCTTATGAACGACGGTACGCTCGAGGTTATCGCGAAGAAATACAAGCTCGACGATCTCCTTATCAAAAAGTAATTTTAAAGGCGGACTTTCTAAATGACTACATCTGAGCTGATTAGAACCTCACTTTTCAGCGGTTTTTCGACAAACTGCTTAATATTTTCGGTTACGCTTCTTGCGGCGATTCCGCTCGGGCTGATTATAACTTTCGGCTCAATGTCAAAATTCTCTCCGCTCCGCTGGATTGCAAAAACATTTGTTTGGGTCATCAGGGGTACTCCCCTGATGCTCCAAATTTTTGTCGTATTGTATGCGCCGGGGCTTCTGTGGAATACTCCCATGCGTTCGCGCGAGACGGCGGTGCTTGTCGCGTTTGTCATCAACTATGCGGCGTACTTCTCCGAAATCTACCGCGGCGGAATCGAGAGCATACCGAAGGGCCAGTACGAGGCGGGTCAGGTTCTCGGAATGACAAAATCGCAGGTTTTCTTCAAGGTTATACTTATGCAGGTCGTAAAGCGCATAACCGCGCCGATGGGCAACGAGATAATAACGCTTGTAAAGGATACATCGCTCGCCCGCGTTGTTGCCGTATCCGAGATTATCATGTCCGCCGAGCGCTTCACAAAGCAGGGACTCATTTCCCCGCTGTTCTCGACGGGACTTTTCTTCCTCGCATTCAACGGAATTTTAACTATCCTTTTCTGGTACATTGAGAAAAAACTAAACTACTACAGAGGTTAAATTATGCCTATTTTAGAAGTGAACGAGCTCTATAAAAACTTCGGAAAAATCGCGGTTCTGCGCGGAATAAGCTTCTCGATGGAAAAAGGCGAGGTGCTCTCCGTCATCGGTTCCTCGGGAAGCGGAAAAACCACGCTCCTGCGGTGCTTAAACTCGCTCGAAACTCCGAATTACGGAAAAATAACGATAGGCGGAGACGTCGTTTTTGATTCCAAAAGCCCGCGGAAGCTCACATCCGGCGAAAAACGGAAGCTTCAGCTCAACTGCGGTCTCGTTTTCCAGTCATTTAACCTTTTTCCGCAGTACAGTGTCGTAGAAAACGTCATGCTCGCGCCGAAGCTCTTTGCGCGCGAACGCGCGGATTACAGGTCTGCCCGCAAATCAATCCTCGACGAAATACACGAGAATGCGCTTGCTCTTCTCTCGCGCGTCGGGCTTTCCGATAAGGCGGACAGTTTCCCCTGTGAGCTCTCGGGAGGTCAGCAGCAGCGCGTTGCAATCGCGCGCGCTCTCGCAATGAACCCGAAGGTGCTCTTCTTCGACGAGCCGACAAGCGCGCTTGACCCGCAGCTCACATTTGAAGTGCTTAAGGTAATACGCGAGCTCGCCGAGACGCACATGACCATGGTAATCGTAACGCATGAGATGAAATTCGCCCGCGACGTTTCCGACCGCACAATATTCATGAGCGAGGGCGAAATAGTCGCCGACGGCACGCCCGAGGAAGTTTTCGACAACTGCACAAACCCTGCGCTCCGAAATTTTCTCGGCAATATTAATTAATATAATAATCTTGTTTTTTCGCCTTTGCTGTGATATATTTGTACATGGGCTTACGGCATAAAGTTACTACCGAAAACGGAGGGATATTCTTATGGCTGAGATTACACTTTGCAACGTAACGCGCGAAAATTGGAAGGAGGTGTGCCTCCTCAATTCGGGAAACGACTGGACGTATGTCGCACCCAACTCATTCTCGCTCGTTCAGGAGTACTACACCGAGGGTCTCACGTCAAAGGCCATTTTGGCGGACGGTAAAATCGTGGGCTATACCCTTTACGGCTGGCATGAAAAGGACGGCGGGTATGAGCTTTGGCGGTTTATGATAGACAAGAGCTGTCAGGGCAAGGGCTACGGCAAGAAAGCGCTTATTGCAATCATTGACGCGATGTTTGAGCAGTATAACTGCTCCGAAATTCTCCTTCACCTTACGGAGGGGAACGACCGCGGCGCGCATATTTACGAAAAAATAGGCTTCGTTGCAACGGATAAAAAGGAAACGGAAGATGTAAACGGCGAAAAGCACGTTGAAAGAATTTACGCTCTGAAGCGCGAAAACTACACACCCGAAAAATAGTCTTGCTTTTTCCTTTGTATTGTGGTATATTGTATATGATTTTAATAGCATAAGGCGATGACGAAAACAAGTAGAGCCGTCTTCCCCTCCCAAAGAGAGCGTCCGGTCGGTGCGAGGGCGCGGAGGCGTCGGTTTGAATACCTTTCCGAGCCGCTCCCCGAAAGCGTTGTGAGTAGGGGCTGACGGGTTCGCCCGATACAGCGTCGGCGTGTGTCGGCACGTCATGAGGCGCGCATTTCTGCGCGTGAACCAGAGGTGGTACCGCGAAGTATCTCGCCCTCTGTTCCCTGCTCGGGAGCAGAGGGCGTATTTTATTAAACGGAGGAATTGAAATGAAAATTTACGAAGAGCTGAAAGCACGCGGGCTTTTGGCACAGGTTACAAACGAAGAAGAAATACGCGAGCTTGTAAACAACGGCAAGGCCACGTTCTATATCGGCTTTGACTGCACGGCAGACTCGCTCCATGTCGGTCATTTCATGGCGCTTTGCCTTATGAAGCGTCTCCAAATGGCGGGAAACCGCCCTATCGCCCTCATCGGCGACGGAACAACGCTCATCGGCGACCCTTCGGGCCGCACAGACATGCGTAAAATGCTCACGGAGGAAGACATCGCGCACAACGCCGAGTGCTTCAAGCGCCAAATGGAGAAGTTCATCGACTTTTCCGAGGGAAAGGCGCTCATGCTCCGAAACTCCGAGTGGCTCAAGCCCCTTAACTATATTGAGGTTCTCCGCGAGGTCGGCGCATGCTTCTCGGTAAACAATATGCTCCGCGCCGAATGTTACAAACAGCGCATGGAAAAAGGGCTTTCGTTCCTTGAGTTTAACTACATGATAATGCAGTCTTATGATTTTTATTATATGTTCAGGCACTACGGCTGCAATATGCAGTTCGGCGGCGATGACCAGTGGTCGAATATGCTCGGCGGAACAGAGCTTATCCGCAAAAAGCTCGGCAAGGACGCCCACGCCATGACAATTACGCTCCTGCTCAACTCGGAGGGCAAAAAAATGGGCAAGACGGCGAAAGGCGCCGTATGGCTCGACCCGAACAAGACCTCGCCGTTCGAGTTCTTCCAGTATTGGAGAAACGTTGACGATGCGGATGTCATGAAATGTCTGCGTATGCTCACCTTCCTCCCGATAGAGGAGATTGAGGAGATTGAAAAGTGGGATGACAGTCGTATCAACGAAAAGAAAGAGCTTCTTGCATACGAGCTTACAACGCTTGTCCACAGCAAAGAGGAAGCTGAAAAAGCGAAGGAGGCTTCTCATGCGCTCTTCTCGGGCGTAGGCGACGATTCGAACATGCCCACAACAGAACTCACACCAGGCGAAACAGGCGAAGGAATGGGCATTCTCGACCTTCTCATCAGGTGCGGACTTGCCCCGAGCCGCGGTGAAGCGCGCAGGCTCGTACAGCAGGGCGGTATCTCCCTCGACGGAGAAAAGGTCTCCGATGCAAACCTCACGGTGCCGGCAGA
>CAKSEF010000044.1 GCA_934446465.1 uncultured Oscillospiraceae bacterium | reverse complement strand
CTTTTTGCGAAAGAGGAGGAACAGTGGAGCGGGTGAGCGGCTTTTTTGAATAAAAAAGTCGGAACAAGCGAAACTTGTTCCGACGTGGTGGTGGTGGACGATAACGGACTCGAACCGCTGACCCTCTGCACGTCAAGCAGATGCTCTACCAGCTGAGCTAATCGTCCGTACAACGCTAAACATTATAACGAATGTATCGTATTTTGTCAAGATTTTTTTAAAGCACGCTGTCTGTAAAAAAGCCGATTTTACGGCCTTTTTACAGACAATATTTTTATCGAGCTTTACTGAGCGGCGTTGACTTTTTTTGCAAGCCTGCTCTTTTTGCGAGCTGCACAGTTCTTATGGATTATTCCCTTGCGAACTGCCGTGTCTATGCTCGAGACAGCTTCTCTGTACGCTGCAGGAGCGTCGCCGCCCTCTGAGACAGCGGCCTCACACTTCTTGAGCGATTTTCTAAGCTGCGACTTTGCGACCTGATTGCGGGAAGAATAAACCTTTGTGAGCTCTACACGCTTCTTTGCGGATTTAATGTTGGGCAAAGCGTCCACCTCCTTACGATATCGTTACCGAAATATTTTACCATTGAAAACGCAAATATGCAATAGTTTTTTTGAAATTTTCAAAAAATTTGTATATCATGCGCGAAAACAAGGAAAATAAGAGCGTGAACAATGTTGTAAACAGGGGGAAAACGGCCGTGAAAAAAGCAAGAACCGACTTGGCGCTCGAAGCGCGCGAGGTGTGGGAGGAGAATACCCACGAACAGACGAAGCTCCGCGGTGTATGGGCGCGTGATGCGGATGTAAACGGATTTCGTGTGTCGCGCGTTAAAATCCTCAATGAGGAGGGTGAGCGTGCGTTGGGAAAGCCCGTCGGCTCATATACAACGATAGAGCTTGAGGGAATATCTCGCCACGACACGGAAATCTTCTCAAAGGCTATAACTACCGTGGCAAGGGAGCTTTCGGAGTTGGTTCCGGACACTGACGGGTGTGTTCTGATTGTCGGGTTGGGAAACGAGGGGATAACGCCCGATGCCGTGGGTGCAAATGCAATTTCGCACATAATGGTAACACGCCATCTCGTTGAAAAGATTCCCGATATATTCGGGAGTATGCGCCCTGTTTCGGCGATAGCTCCGGGAGTTCTCGGAATGACCGGGGTTGAGAGCGGGGAGATTATCCGCGGGGTTACCGAGCGGATAAGACCCGATTATATAGTTGTGATAGACGCGCTCGCATCTATGAGGCTTAACAGGCTGTGCAAGACCGTGCAGATAACCGATACGGGGATAATACCCGGGTCGGGAGTGGGTAATTCCCGCGCCGCGATAACGGAAAAAACCATGGGCATTCCCGTAATTGCGCTCGGGGTTCCGACCGTTGTGGATATAGCGACGATAATAGAGAGCTTTGCGGAGGATTCGGGAGTCGCCATTCCGAAAAAGGCGCTTTCCGAATACAGCGAGAGGCTTCTGGTAACTCCGAAGGACATTGATGTCAATATAGCCGACATAGGACGTATTCTCGGATATGCGGTAAATACCGTTTTGCAAAAGAACGTAAGCATAAAGGACATGGACGAGTTTTTGTCGTAATATTGCTGTATAATGCTATTGATTAAAATTGTACTATTTGATATAATTTATGAAAAGAGGTGATTAAGATTAGCAAGGCAGATGAACTTTTTGTAAAAAATTGCAGGGATATCCTCGAAAACGGGGTGTGGGACACGGACTATGAGGTACGCCCGCATTGGGAGGACGGAACGCCCGCCCATACAATTAAGAAATTCGGCGTTGTAAACCGATATGATTTGTCGGAAGAGTTTCCGATGATTACTATAAGGCGCACGGCTTTTAAGTCTGCGATAGACGAGCTTCTCTGGATATGGCAGAAGAAGTCAAACCGTGTATCCGAACTGAAGAGCCGCATATGGGACTCGTGGCAGGACGAAAACGGAACGATAGGCAAGGCCTACGGCTACCAGCTCGGGCAGAAGAACCGTTACCGCGAGGGAATGTTCGACCAGGTTGACAGGGTGCTTTATGACCTGAAGAACAACCCGACGAGCAGGCGTATACTCACAAATATGTATAACCATTCGGAGCTTGCGGATATGCAGCTTTATCCGTGCGCGTACAGCGTTACGTTCAACGTAAGCGGGAAGAAGCTTAACGCGATACTGAACCAGCGTTCGCAGGACATGCTCACGGCAAACGGCTGGAATGTATGTCAGTATGCAATACTTGTACATATGATGGCGCAGGTTTCGGGACTCGTCCCCGGCGAGCTTGTTCACGTTATTGCCGACGCGCATATATACGACAGGCACATACCGCTTGTGGAGACGCTTCTTAAAAACGAGGCGTATGACGCGCCAAAGTTCGTTATGAATACCAAGATTAAGGACTTTTACGGTTTTACAACAGACGATTTCAAATTCCCGGATTACAAATACAGCGATTTTAACACAAAAATACCTGTTGCAATATAAAAGGGAGATGATGTTGTGAAAATGATAGCATCGGCTGACCTCGATTGGGGAATAGGAAAGGACGGCAACCTTCTTTATCATATCCCCGACGATATGCGCTTTTTCAAGGAAATGACGGTGGGAAAAACCGTCGTAATGGGGCGCAGCACCCTCGAATCGCTTCCGAACGGGAAAGGGCTTCCCGACAGGCGGAATATTGTTCTGTCAAAAGGCGGAAATGTAAATGCAGAGGGGGTAGAGGTCTGTTCATCCGTTGACGAAGTTCTGGAAAAGACAAAAGACGATGATGTTATGATAATCGGCGGAGAGAGTGTTTACCGCGAATTTCTGCCGTACTGCGACACGGCATACGTAACGCGTGTGTTCTCAAAGAGCAATGCGGACAGGCATTTTCCCGACCTTGATTCCGATGCGGAGTGGTACATAGAAAGGACTACGCCCACGCACGCCTCGCGCGGGATGTGCTTTGAATTTGTTACATACAAGAGAAAGAAAAAAGACGGCTGATGCCGTCATTTTTTCTTATTGTTATTACTTTGTGCCGAAGATTCTGTCGCCCGCGTCGCCGAGACCGGGAACGATGTATGCGTCATCATTGAGCTTTTCATCGAGCGCGGCTACGAATATATCGACATCGGGGTGAGCTTCCTGCACCGCGCGGATACCCTCAGGCGCGGCTACGAGGCACATAAGGCGAATCTGGGAACAGCCTTTTTCCTTAAGCATTGAGATTGCGTCCGTTGCGCTTCCGCCCGTTGCGAGCATCGGGTCCGAAACGATTACGAGACGGCTCCCTATATCATCGGGGAGTTTGCAGTAATAAAATACGGGTTTGTGAGTTTCTTCATTTCTGTAAAGCCCGATATGCCCTACCTTTGCGACAGGCATGAGAGTTAAAAGTCCGTCTACCATGCCGATGCCTGCGCGGAGTATCGGCACAATGGCAAGCTTTTTTCCCTCAATTTCCTTTGCCGTCATCTTGCAGATGGGTGTTTCAATCTCCACATCGTGGAGCGGTAAGTCGCGCGTTACCTCATATCCCATGAGAAGGGCTATCTCGTCGAGGAGCTCGCGGAAATCCTTCGAGCCTGTGTTCTTATCGCGCATTATCGTCAGTTTGTGCTGAATGAGCGGGTGGTTGATAATATGAAGCTGTCCCATAAATTTAAACTTCCCCTTTTCTTTTATTTTTTATATTATACTACCGTACGGCGAAAATAACAATATCCTTTCCGAAAAAATGATTGGACGGCAGACGAAAACGCGTAAAAAGTCGTTAAAAAAATAACAATTCTTGAAATAAAGGTGGGATATGTTGTACAATAGCTATGTGTGAAAAACAATTTGGGCTTTCCACAGTTTTTTTGAAGAGGTGAAATTAATGCCCTTTAAATTCAGAGGAGGTATCCACCCTGACGATAAGAAAGCGGCAACGCGGAAAAAATCTATTGAGGAGATAGCTGCCCCGAAAGAGGTTATTCTCCCGATGACGATGCACATAGGCGCGCCGTGTTCGCCTGTTGTCGCAGTCGGAGACCATGTAAAAACAGGTCAGATTGTCGCAGAGGCGACGGTTCCCGTATCGGCACCCATTCACGCGTCCGTGTCCGGTACTGTTACGGCGGTAGAGCCGAGACTCCACCCTAACGGAACAAAGGTTATGTCGGTCGTAATCGAAAACGATTTCGAAAACGAGTACGACAACTCAATGGAACCGACGGACCGCTTCCATTCGATAACAGCGGACGAGCTTGCGGATATAGTCCGCGAAGCCGGCATAGTCGGACTCGGCGGTGCGGCGTTTCCGCTCTCGGTTAAAATCAAATCCGCGGAAGGCGCGGTAGATACCCTTATAATAAACGGTTCGGAGTGTGAGCCGTACATAACGTCGGATAACAGAATGATTATCGAATACGCGGAGGAGCTGTACGACGGCGCGACAATCGTCGCCAAGGCGCTCGGACTCTCTTCTGCGACAATAGCGATAGAGTCCAATAAGGCGGACGCAATCGCCGAGCTTCGCCGTGTCCTTTCAAAGAAAACGGGCGTCAAGCTTGCGGTTTTGCATACGAAATATCCGCAGGGCTCGGAGAAACAGCTCATCAAGGCCGTTACGGGACGTGAAGTACCTCCGGGACAGCTCCCGAGCGCGGTCGGGGTTATCAACATGAACACAACCTCGGCAATCGCGGTTTCGCGCGCGGTGCGGGAGGGAAAGAGACTTACGCACAAGGTTGTAACCGTTTCGGGAAGCGCGGTCGCAAACCCGAAAAACCTTCTTGTTCCGATAGGAACTCCGATTGGCTGTCTGTTTGAAGCCTGCGGCGGATTCAGAGAGGAACCGAACAAGATTTTGATGGGCGGACCCATGATGGGCATTGCCCAATTCTCGACCGATGTTCCCGTTATAAAGGGGACGAACGCAATCCTCGCTTTCTCGAGAAACGAGGATAGGTTTGCGGAGAATGCAACGTGCATACACTGCGGTAAGTGCGTAAGTGTCTGCCCGATGCACCTCATGCCGCTGTACATTTACCGCAACAACCGCGCAGGAAGGCTTGACGAGTGCGAAAAGCTGAACGTAATGGACTGCATGGAGTGCGGCTGCTGTTCGTATACATGCCCCGCGAGACTGCAGCTTGTCTCCGTATTCCGCGCCACAAAGCGCATGATTATAGCAAACAAAAAGAAGAGGGAGGGCCGATAAGATATGGATAACGAAAAAAGAAATCTCTTTGTGTCCTCCTCGCCTCACATAAAGACAGAGGACGATACGCGTTCAATAATGCTCGACGTTATTATCGCACTGATGTTCCCTCTTATTATGGCTGTGTATTTCTTCGGCTGGCGCGCGGTTACGCTAACTTGTGTTTCCGTCATATCAAGCGTCGGCTTTGAGTGGCTGTACCGAAAGCTCATGAAAAAGCCATCGTCAATAGGCGACCTTTCGGCGGTGGTAACGGGAATGCTTGTAGCGTTCTGCCTGCCCGTTTCCGCACCGCTGTGGATTCCCGTAATCGGCTCGTTTTTTGCAATAGTAATTGTAAAACAGCTCTATGGCGGTATAGGAAAGAACTTCATGAACCCCGCGCTTGCCGCGCGTGCGTTCCTTTTCTCGTGGCCCGGCTTTATATCGCTTTGGACAAAGCCGAACCTCGGCTCAGAGTCGCTTGCATTGTTCAAAACGGTTACGAAAAACACGCTTTCTCCGGATGTTATCGCATCCGTTACTCCGCTCTATAAGATGAAGCAGGGATTCCTTCCGAGCATGGCAATGGGAGATGCCGACGTAATATCGTCTCTCCGTGATGTTGCGGTAGGAAACGTTGCGGGCTGTATGGGCGAGGTTTCGGCAATAGTCATCATTGCCGCGGCGGTGTACCTCCTTGTAAGAAAGGTAATTACATATCACATTCCGCTTGCGTATATCGGCACGGTCGCAGTTGTTACGTTCCTGTTCCCGAAGGCGGGAAGCGGGTTTGAATGGATGATGTTCAGCATCTGCTCGGGCGGAGTCCTGTTCGGCGCCGTATTTATGGCGACCGACTACACGACAAGCCCCGCAACTCCGTGGGGAAGAGTCGTATACGGCATCGGCTGCGGACTCATAACGGTTTTGATAAGATATTTCGGCTCGTACAGCGAGGGTGTAACGTATGCAATTCTAATAATGAACGCCTGTGCCTGCTTCCTCGACAACGTATGCCGTCCCCGTCGTTTCGGCGTGAAGAAAAAACTTGCAAAGGCAGGTAAGGAAAATGAGTAATGTAAAGTTTTCTCTGCCGAAGCTTTCTGCCGAGCAGAAAAAGGAAATATTGAAAATAGCCGTTACGCTGTTTCTCATAGTGGGAATTACGGCGTGTGTGCTGGCTCTCGTAAATCAGCTCACATATAAGCAGATTGAGAAAAACCAGGAAGAAAAGATAAATTCGGCAATGAACGAGGTTCTCCCCGCGAAAAGCTATGAGCTCTGCGAAAGCGCACCCTCAGATTCCGCCGAAACAACGGCAGTATACGAAGCAAAGGACGCAAACGGCGAATCCGGCGGATACTGCATACAGTCAACCGCTTCGGGATTCGGCGGAACGATTGAGGTTATCACGGGAATCGACCCGGAGGGCAAGGTAACGGCAGTGCGGATTATCTCAATGTCGGAAACTCCGGGAGTCGGAATGAAAACGAAAGATACGTCGTTCCTCGACCGTTTTTCCGGGAAGATCGGTACGGTTGAAGCCGTGAAGGGCGAGGTCAAGGAAGACAGCCAGATAGCCGCGATTTCGGGAGCTACGGTATCGTCAAAGGCGGTTACGCAGGCCGTAAACTCCGCACTCTCCACGGCATCTGCGAGAATTGCGGAAAAGGAGGCAAAGTAAAATGAAAAAATTGCTTTCATTTTTGAAGGACGGATTGTTTTTGCAGAACCCGTCATTCGTGCTTCTGCTCGGCAACTGCCCGCTTCTCGCAACTTCTACATCACTTACAAACGCGATAGGCATGGGTCTTTCGGCAATGGCCGTTCTCGTTTGCTCAAACGTCGCGATTTCGCTTCTCAGAAAGATAATTCCGAATCAGGTTCGCATTGCGGCGTATATAGTCGTTATCGCGGGATTTGTTACCGCGGTCGAGCTTCTGCTCAAGGCGTTTATACCGAGCCTCTACGACGCTCTCGGAATTTACATTCCGCTTATAGTCGTAAACTGCATAATACTCGCGCGCGCTGAGGCGTTTGCGTCGAAGAACAGCGTCGGCGACTCTGCTCTCGACGGACTCTGCATGGGACTTGGGTTCACGCTCGCGCTTGCGCTTATGGCATTTGTCCGTGAGCTTCTCGGAAGCGGCACTCTTTTCGGTTTCCGCATCTTCCCCGAGGATTATGCGGCGGTGCTTATGGTGCTCCCCGTAGGCGGATTCCTGACACTCGGTTTCTTAATTGCCGTGTTCCGCCGTTTTACGGCACGCTTTGAAAATAAGGAGGGTGAATAATGAGCTTTACGAGTATACTTTCTCTCTCTATAAGCGCGATTCTGATCCAGAACTTCGTATTGGTGCAATTTCTCGGCATATGCCCGTTTCTCGGCGTTTCCAAGAAGGTTGACACCGCTGTCGGAATGGGTATCGCCGTTACGTTTGTTATGGCGGTGTCCTCTGCATTCACCTATGTAATTGATAAATTCATTCTTCAGACGCTTAACATGGAATACATGAAGACGATTGCGTTCATTCTCGTAATTGCGGCGTTTGTTCAGCTCGTCGAAATGGTTCTGAAGAAGTTTCTGCCGTCTCTTTATAAGGCGCTCGGAATTTATCTTCCGCTTATAACGACAAACTGCGCCGTTCTCGGTGTAGCGCTTCTCAACTCCCAGAACGGATATAACTTCATAGGCTCTGTTGTGTACAGCGCATCGGCGGGAATAGGATTCCTGCTTGCAATAACGCTCTTTGCGGCAGTGCGCGAGAGACTCGAGTTCTCCGATATTCCGAAGGCGTTTGAGGGATTTCCGATTGCGCTTATAACGGCCGCCCTGCTTTCCATGGCATTTATGGGATTCCAGGGAATGAAGATTTTTTAGGGAGGATAAGATTCTGATATGTTAGCTTTGATGAATATACTCCTCGCCACCGCAATAGTCGGTGTGCTCGGTCTTGTGTTCGGAGGAATACTCGCATACGCCGATAAGGCTCTCGCAGTACCGCAGGATGACAGGATAGACAAAATAGTCGAAGTGCTCCCCGGCGCGAACTGCGGCGGATGCGGATTTGCCGGGTGCTCGAACTATGCGGAGAGCGTGGTTTCGGGTGAGTCGGGCGTAAACGGCTGCCCCGTCGGCGGCGACGAAACGGCACGAAAGATAGCCGAAATCATGGGCGTCGAAGCGGGAAGCTCCGTGAGGATGCGCGCATATGTGCGCTGTGCGGGCGGCGACCGCGCGGAGAATAAGTATGACTACAAGGGTGCGGAGGACTGCCTCGCGGCGAGCATAGTTTCGGGCGGTCCGAAGTCCTGCAGCTACGGCTGTTTCGGCCTCGGCTCATGCGTCCGTGCGTGCGCGTTCGGCGCGATTGAGGTTAAGGACGGCAAAGCCGTTGTAGACAAGGAAAAATGCACGGCATGCAAAAAGTGCGCGGAGGCATGTCCGCGCGGAATTATCACAATGATTCCGTATGACGCGGATGTCCGTGTCGCGTGCATAAACTGCGACAAGGGTGCAGTCGTAAGGAAAATATGCGAAGTCGGATGTATAGGCTGCGGAATATGTGCAAAGACTTGTCAGTATGATGCAATACATGTTGAGAACAATGTTGCGGTTATTGATTATGACAAATGCACGCGCTGCGGAGAATGTGCGGCGAAGTGTCCGCGTAAAATAATTGAGGTTCCCGCAGTTTCGGAAGAAGCAGCCGAAACGGCGGAGGCATAACTTAAAATTAAAAGAGGGTGATTGACGATGAGCAGAAGACGTCATGGATACAGAGGTTCGGGAAAACATATAGGGGTTCTCATTCCTTTGCTTGCAGTGCTGTGTATTGCCGCGGCTGTCGCTCTCTTTTTGATTAACGACAACATGACGTTCACAAAGGACGGAGCATTTTTCGAAAAAAAAGAGGTGAAGGCACACAAGACGGAAAAGCCCAACCTCGTAATAGAAAATGACGCGGAAGCGGAAGATTCCGAGAAAGAGAAAATGCCCGAACAGGAGGATAATAAACCGTCCGTTCCCGAAAGCACGGAGGAGCGCGCATATTTCATAGGGCTTGACAAGGTCATATCCGAAGCACCGCTTGACGGAATCCCCGATGGCGTGAATACGGTCGTTTTCGAGGTTAAATCCGAGGACGGACGCCTTGCGTTTGAGAGCGATTCAAAGCTTGCAGAGGGCGATAAGATAGTTGTCGGAAGCGATGAGAAGCTAAAATCGGCGATTGCTTCGGCGCATGATAAGGGATATAAGGTGTCGCTCTGTATGTCGTGCTTTAAGGACAATGAAGCGGCGCGAAAAAATCAGGTCTATGCGTGCCGTACGGCAAACAAGGTAATTTGGCTTGACGGCGAAAATGTCCGCTGGCTCAGTGCATATTCAAAGAAGGCGCAGGAATACCTTGTGGGAATTGTCGAAAAGCTTTGTACCTTTGGCGCGGACGGGATAGTGCTTTCGAACATTTCTTTCCCGTATTACGGGAAGTGCGAATTGCTGTATTATGACGAATCCCTCGGAACAAAGGCAGAACAGCTTGAGTCGTTTATCACAGACGCAAAAGCCGCCGCGGGTGATGTCAGGCTCTCGGCAGTTTATGACAACCTGCGCGGAAGATACCTTACGGAGAGCGGACAGAATGTCGAAATTTTCAAGGCGTTTGATAAAATATACGTCTCGGAAACGGCGGGAAAGCGCACGAGCGAATACTCCGCCGCGGAAAAAGAGTTCGGAAGCTCGCTCTGCCCGATAGTCGGAGCTGTAAAAGACAGCGGGAGCTTCATGGTCAAATAAAAAGTCAAGAGCCGTATACCGATGCTTGCTTCGGTGTACGGCTTTTTTAAAAAAATTAAAACTATTTTCGGGCTGTTGTTGTCTAAGAGTATGAAAGGCAGTGAGACACCGCATGAGAAAAAGAGTGATTTTTGAGAATTTCATAAGCGAGAATTTAGACCGTGCTTACGGCTTCGCATTTACATACATGAAAAACCGCGAGGACGCGGAGGATGTCGTGAGCGAAAGTGTTACAAAGGCGTTGGAGTCGATAAATTCACTTCGTGAGGAGAACTACGTCAAAACGTGGTTTTACAGAATAATCGCCAACACGGCAAAAAACGTTCTCAGAAAAAAACACAGATTCATAAGCGTTGAATTGGACGAAAAAACGGGCGAAATTGCCGAAAATGACGATTATTCAGATATTTTTCTGCGGGACATCTTAGACGGCATATCCGAAAAATACCGCGAAATCGTTGTCTTGAAGTATTGCGAGAACATGACGTTTGCGGAAATTGCCGAGGTGTGCGGGATTAACGAGAACACCGCAAAAACACGGCTCTATGCGGCGCTGCGCGCCCTTAGACGGAACATGGAGGGGAAAAATGAAAAACTTTGTTGACGAGTACAAAGAAATGCACGCAAGCGAAAAGCTGCGGGAAAGGGTGGAGAGTATCATGAAAGAAAAAGCAACGAAAAGAAATCACACGGGCTTAAAGGCGTCGCTGTGCGCGGCCGCGTGCTTTGTGTTGGTCGCGGTTTCCGCCGTAAACCTGTTTCCGAGCCTTGCGACGGCGGCGGAGGACGTGCCTGTCGTCCGCGACATCGTGAGAGTAATCACCTTCGGACGGTATGAAAACCACGACGACGGCTACGATGCGAGCGTTACAACGCCGAAGCTTGAAGGGCTTCTCGATAAAGAACTTGAGGATAAACTCAACGAACAGTTCAAGGAAAACGCCGCCGCAATCATAAAGGCATACGAGGACGATGTGCGTGAGCTTAAGAAAGAGTTCGGCGATGAAACGGTTCATCTCGGAATAACATCAAATTACGATGTCAGAACGGATAATGACGATATCCTCGCAATAGACGTATGGATTTTGAATACGGCGGGCTCGTCCTCTACCGTGCATTCGTTCTATAATATCGACAAGAAAACGGGAAAGCTCCTCAGGCTTTCGGACCTTTTCCGTGATGGCACGGATTACGTAACGCCGATAAGCAAGTATATATTCGGCGAAATGGTGCGCATGAACAAGGAAGGCGATGCGCTGTTCTGGACGGAGCGCGACGAGTTTACAGAGCCGTTTGAGAAGATTAAGGACGACCAGAACTTCTTTATAAACGACAAGGGAAACATCGTCATCTGCTTCGATAAATATGAGGTTGCGGCAGGCGCACAGGGATGCCCCGAATTTGAAATACCGAAAGAGATAATATCCGATATACGCAAATAAGCGTTATGCCTCCGGGCGGTGTAAAAACATTTTTACACCGCCCATTTTTTTGAAAAAATACATTGATTATTTGAACTTTTGATGTATAATATATTCATATGAAAATAAAAGGGGTTATAAAAATGTCAGAGCTTTGTGCAAACGAAGGAAAGAATCTGGTAATTACGGTAGACGGCAAGGACTATATGCGTATTCCGATTAAGACGCACGTCGTTACCGCCGATGATAATATTGAGGACGTTGCGGAAAAGTATGCAAAACCGCATATGCAGGAGGGCGACATTCTCTTCATAAGCGAGAAGTGCGTAGCCTGCTCGCAGAAGCGCGCCGTTCCGCTTACGGAAATACACCCGCGCCCGCTTGCGAAATTTCTGTGTAAATTCGTTTATAAATCTCCCTACGGAATCGGTCTCGGAATCCCCGAGACTATGGAAATGGCTATCCGTGAGTGCGGAAGCGTAAAGCTCCTTTTTGCCGCATTCATAAGCGCAATAGGAAAGCTCTTCGGCCGCCGCGGATGGTTTTACAAGGTCGCGGGGTATCGCGCGGAGTCAATAGACGGACCTACTCCGTACACGCTCCCGCCGTACAATAAATGCGTTGTTCTCGGCCCTGCCGACCCGGACAAGGTCGCAGTCGGAATTGCCGCAAGAATCGGCTTCCGCGTTGCCATTATAGATGTAAACGACCTGACGGGAAAAATTCTCGGCGCATCGGACACGACGGTTGACCGCGAGCTTTTGCCGAGAATACTTAAGGATAACCCGCTCGGTCAGAGCGCACAGCAGACGCCGATGGGCATAATCCGCGAGGCTTAGGCATGACGGACAAGCTGTTTTCCAAAATTGACAAAACAGCGGAGATTAACTCCGCAAGGGTGCTTGAGGCTTTCCGCAGAATGCGCGTGTCGGACACAATGTTTGCGGGAACGCTCGGGTACGGGTATGACGATAACGGCAGAGATACGCTCGACAGGATTTTTGCCGACGTTTTCGGCGCGGAGGATGCGCTGTGCCGAATCCAATTCGTAAACGGAACTCATGCGATATTCTGCGCGATGTTCGGCGCGCTTGAGTGCGGGAACACGCTCATATCGATAACGGGCGCGCCGTATGACACGCTGAGAACCGCAGTCGGAATAACGGGCAAGGGACACGGAACGCTTAAGGAATACGGCGTTAAATATCTCGAAATCCCGATGAAAAACGGAAGAATTGATATTGCCCCCGCGCTTGACGCAGTGCGGAAAACGGAGCACTGTGCGGTGTATATTCAGCGTTCGCGCGGATATGACGCGAGATATGCGCTCTCGGTTGAAGAAATAGGCGATGTCATATCAAAAATAAAGTCTGTGCGGAATGATATCAACGTAATTGTGGACAACTGCTACGGCGAGTTTGTGGAAACGCGCGAGCCGACCCATGTCGGCGCGGATATAATGGCGGGCTCGCTCATTAAAAATCCCGGAGGCGGGCTTGCTCCCATGGGCGGATACGTTGCAGGAAGAGCTGAGCTTGTAAACCGTGCGGCGGAACGTCTTACCGTTCCGGGAATCGGACGCGAGTGCGGTGCAACGCTCGGAAACAACCGTCTGCTGTATCAGGGATTTTTCACGGCTCCGCACACGGTTGCCCAAGCACTGAAGACGGCAATTTTCGCCGCAAAAACGTTTGAAGATATGGGATATGAGGTCTCACCGCGTGCAGACGAGGAGAGATTCGACATAATACAGACAATCGAACTGCGCGATAAGGAAACGCTCTCGGCATTTTGCAGGGGTATTCAGTCGGGTGCGCCGTGCGACGCATACGTTACACCCGAGCCGTGGGATATGCCGGGATATGACGTTCCCGTCATAATGGCGGCGGGAGCATTTGTACAGGGTGCGTCGATAGAGCTTTCGGCGGACGCGCCGATGAGAGAGCCTTACAGGGTCTATCTCCAAGGCGGGCTTACTTATGAGAGCGGGAAGCTCGGTATACTTCGCGCCGCCGAAGAAATTAAAAAACGCAGATAAAAAACCGCCAACTTGGTTGGCGGTTTTCGTTTATCGGTAAAAATCCGTTATAATCCCAAAAGGCACATGGAAGCAATAATCGCACCGACGCAGACATAGCCCCATACGCTTATTTTCTCCTTGAACATGGCAACGCCGAGAATGACGCCGAGTAGGATTGAACCGCCGTTAACAAGCGGATACTGCACGGCGGAGGACAAAACTTTCGGAAGAATTGCGTTCGGCGCGAGCTGAAGCGCAAGAGAGCCCGCAACGCCCGCGGCGGGGAAGAAAAGCGGTTTTGCAAGAACTTTCTTTCCGAAACCGCCCGTTGCCGTAAAGAAAATAAAGCATATCACGGCAGAGAGAAGATACGCGAAAACGAAGAACGAGTTGGTGGATGTTTCAGGCGTAAGGACTACGTTTAAACGTATTGAAAATGCGATGAAGCCGTTTGACAGGAACGTGAGGAGTGCAAAAAGTATCCACTTAGGCGTTATGTGCCCGCCCGACGAGCCCTTGCTTCTTATCATTGTGAGCATTATGCACGAGGCAAGCATCAGAATCAGCGCAAAGACCTGAACAGGAGTAACCTTTTCGTCGAGAAAAATGCCCGAATAAAGAATCGGCATAAATGAGCTTACGTTGAGAACTATGACCGAGAGAGTGTACGGCCCGCACGCAAGCGAGCGGAGGTAGAAAAAGGCGGCAACGGCATATGCGACTCCGCAGCACGCCGAATAGAAATACGACGTGGGATTCGGAAACGATATCCCGCCGTCCTGAATAAATCCCATGACGGCAAAAATAAGGGCAATGAATATTGAAGCGAACGTGCACATGAGCGGGGGAGAAGATGTTGCATCGGTGCTTACGTCCGCGCCCTTTTTATACGACAGGTTGATTCCGACAGATGCCGCGACGGCAAGGAAAACTAAAAAAGCTATGTACATATAAAACCCTCCATATTGTTCAAACGCGGAAGATTATATCAGTAAAATGTTAAAAAATCAACCCGATTAGTTAAAAACCTGCCGAAAAAACTTTCGGCAGGTTTTCAGGCAGAGGGAGTTCAACTCTATAAACCCAAGAGACACATGGAGGCGATAATCACACCAATACAAACGCAGCCCCATATGCTCAGCTTTTCCTTGAATACGACCAGCCCGATAAGGACGTTGAAGAGTATCACGCTTCCGTTCATAAGCGGATATTGAATTGCGGAGGGCAGAAGTCCGGCGAGGAGAGCATTGGGTATAAGCTTTACCGAGAGAAATCCCGCAACACCGGCAGAGGGCAGAAGCAGGGGCTTTGCCGGAACTTTTTTCTTAAACCCGCCCGTTGACGCGAAGGTGATGAGGGATATCAGAGCGGAGCAAACATAAGCAAATGCGTAAAACGAGTTAATTGACGTTTCGGGCGTAAGAACGACGTTTACACGGACGAAAAACGAAATGAAGCCGTTCGTGGAAAATGAAAGAATCGCAAAAATCACCCATTTGAGAGTTATACGCCTGTCGGAGGATACGTCCTTACTCCTTATTGCCGTGAGCATTACGTACGCCGTGAGAATAAGGAGAATTGAAAGAACCTGAACGGGCGTAACTCTTTCGCCGAGAAATATTCCCGCGTAAAGAATCGGCATAAA
>CAKSEF010000043.1 GCA_934446465.1 uncultured Oscillospiraceae bacterium | reverse complement strand
GAATCTGGCGCGTCTGCCGATTCCGCCATATCCGCAAATTAAGTATGGGCATTGAGACAATGTTTCAACGCCCAAACATTATACCATACCTCACAGAAAAAAACAAGACCGAATTTAGGTTGTGCCCGATTCTATCCGCCGAGCATTTCCGAGATGCCGAGCGTAATTATACCGAGCACGACAACGGCGATTGAGGCGTAATGCTTCCAAGAGAGCTTTTCCTTCAGGAAAATTCTGCTCCAGAGCATAGATACGGTGCAGTATGCGGAAATCATGGGGATGCCCGCATGAAAATCAGAACCGATGACGTAAATATATGCAAACTGTCCTGCGGTTTCAAACACACCGCCGAGAAGCTTCGCTCCGTCGTCCTTGAAATTCAGCTTTGACCGCTTAATTATGACTGTATATATGAATGCGAAAATGCCCATTGCCAAAAATGTGAGCTCGTACGCGACGTTTGCAACGTCCTCTGAGAGCCAATTATCGAGTATGAGCTCGTCGGCAAATGTTCCTGCGGCATCGAAGAGACAATAAAGAATCGGCAGGGCGATTGCGAGCGGGCTGAAGGCATATTTCACATTTGCCTTTTGCTGACGGAGCGCGCGCGCTTCGTCATTTTCACGGTATTCAACAATGCTGAGAATCACAACTCCTGCGCAGACGAGAACGGCACCGAGCAGGTTAAGTGCGCTTTTGTCAGTGTCCGGGATAAAGATTAAGCAGAGAATCCATGCAAGCGCGCCGGAGGAGTTGCATACGGGCGAGGATATCGAGAGTTCGATATAACGAAGCCCGATGTAGCCGAGAACCATCGAAAGTATGTAGAAAAATGATGAGGGAAGATATTTAATGATATCCGCAAAGGTAACGGACACACCGCCCACAACAATTTCATATCCCGCATGAAGCCCCATTACAAGCCCAACCGCCATAACCATCTTCCAATGGCTGTATTTATCATTCGGCTTTGAGCCTATCTTACTAAAGAGGTCCGAACCGCTCCAGCAAAGCAGTGCAATGAGCGCAAGAAAAAAGTATAACATAAATCAACTTCCTTTAATAATAAAATCCAAACGAAATTATAACATAAAATACGACAGTTTACAACAAGTAATCGGTATTTGCCCGATAAAATAACAGAAGGTGTTACGATATTGTTCTGCGGTCGCGGGTATGATATAATTATAGGTAATAATTTTATCGGTTTCATATGGAGGTAAAGATGGACATTGAGACTCGGAATACACCGTTTATCTGCCCGGTGTGCGGGGAAAGTCTGTTTAAAAACGCGAAAATCATCGCCTGCGAAAACGGACACAGCTTTGATATGGCGAGGAGCGGATATGTGAATCTTCTTATGTCCTCACAGAAGGCGAAACAGCACGGCGATGATAAAGAGATGATTCGCGCCCGCATAGAGTTTTTAAACAGGGGCTTTTACAATCCGCTGTCGGAGAAAGTCTGTGAGATTCTCGGAAAATGCTGCACAAAAACATCGCGGATAGTAGATGCCGGGTGCGGAGAGTGTAAATATACGTCCGATATATATGACAGCATAGGGTGTGAGACGGTGGGCATCGATATTTCAAAACAGGCGCTCTCTGCGGCACATCGCCGAGCGCGTCCGCTTTGGCTTGCCGTTGCAAGCGCATCGGACATGCCGATAGCCGACGCGAGTGCGGACGCGGTTGTGAACATATTTGCACCGTTTTTTGCAGGGGAGTTTTCAAGAATACTGAAAGACGGCGGAGTTGCCGTACGCGTATATCCGCTTGCAAGGCATCTGTGGGAGTTAAAGGCGCTTGTTTATGAAAAGCCTTACGAAAACCCGGAGAGCGATATGAATGAACAGGGCTTTGAGGTCATAGACAAGCATGAGGTAAAATTTAATATGGAGCTTAAGTCGCCGGAGGATGTAAGAAGCCTGTTTGCAATGACTCCGTATTACTACCGTACCGGCAATGACGATAAAACGAAGCTTGATACCGCGTCCCCGCTCATTTGCTCTGCCGAATTTGGAATATGCGTGTACAGGAAGCTGTAACGGCCGGCACATTTGTACGATAAGATATTGCACGGCATAATTCGGGTGTATACTTAAAGAAAGTGTATTGCCTTGCAAAAAGGGGGATATGACATGAGACTGTACGCAAACCTGCATATACACTCGACTCATTCCGACGGCGGTTTCCCGCCGAGACAACTGGCACAGGCGGTAAACACGGAAGGGTATGGGGCAGCGGCACTGACTGACCATGATACGATCTCGGGTTATAAGGAGTTTCGCAGTGAGTGCGAAAAGCTCGGGATAGAGACAATTTTAGGGGCAGAGTTTTCCTCTCCGTCAAAACTGCTCCGCGAGAACTGCACTGCGGATAATCTCAGCAGAGAATTTCATATTTGCGGATATCACTTTGACCCCGAATATCCGCCTATGAAAGAATACCTCAGGGGCATGAGCTTCCGCGAAACCGAGCAAACCCGTACGCTGTTTGAACGCGGGGTGCGTCTCGGAAAAATCCGCGGTATAGAATGGGACGAGGTTCTCGAATACAACAAGGGCATAACATGGCTCTGCAACGAACATCTGTTCCGTGCGATGCTCTCCAAAAACTTGCTTGTAAAGTCGGATTACCCATTATTCTTTGAGGAACTGTTCGGGGTTCACCGAAAGGAAATAGAACCTGCATATGCTTTTTTGCAGGAGCATGAGATAATAAAGCTCATTCACGATGCAGGCGGAATTGCGATTGTCGCGCATCCTCACGGGAAGCTTCAATACATAGATGCGCTTGCGGAAATGGGACTTGACGGTCTTGAGGTGTGGCATTACAGTCTGAGTGAAGAAGAGAGGGCTGCCGCAGTCAGGATTGCGATTGAGAAGAATTTATACATTTCGGGAGGGACAGACCACCGCGGTATATGCAGCGGTTATTACGGAAGGGACGGTAAGCCTCCGGAGGAAAGCAGATACTATATACCGAGCCTGTCGTGCGGAACGACAAAGGAATACTTTGAGGAAATTAAAAGCAGAAAGATAAACGCAGAGCGCGTGAACGTGCTTAATCGGGAAGGGGAATAGAGCAAAATGAATTTGGATAAGGAGATAATGAATACGGCGTATTCGGCAATAGGACTTGCGCCGATAAACACCGCCGAGCATTTTCATCTCGCATCGCACCTCGGATTTAACGCGCTTAAGGGCGATGTAAGAATAACCAAAGACGACAGGCTTGTCATGTGCCATGATGCGGGTATTACGCTTGATGAAAACGGACGTATCACGAAGTATAATAAAGACGACTGCCTTAAATTTACGGACCTTGAATACAGCTTTGTGAAAGATCTCGAATATAACGGAGAATACGATGCAATGGGTCATTATGCAAAGGTCTGCGATTTTGACACATACGTCCGAATCTGCAAGGAAAACGGCAAGCTTGTATATATAACACTCCGCGAGGATAATATTTCGGAACTCGTTTCCGAAGTTATCAAGACGGTAAGAAAGTACCACGCGGAGAATAACTGTCTGATAAACTCATTTACAATAGAAACTCTTCGGGAAGTCCGCAAATACAGCGATGTTATCCCGCTTTCGCAGGTAATCGAGTATAAGGCGGCACTGACCAAAAAAGTTGTAGACGATGTGATAGGACTGAAAAACGGCATCGTAACGATGTTCATTTACCCCGAAAACGAGCCGATGAAGTATTGGAAGGAATCGGAGAAAATGGTCGGGTACGCTTTTGAGAACGGTGTGCAGATTCATATGGCGCAGGTGAAGCAATACAAGGACTATTGTGATATGATAAAGCTCGGCGTCAGCGGATTTCACATAACGCGTCCGTTTTTGCCGTACACTCGCTCAGATATTCAGTTCTCCGTCCGTGTTGAAAACGGCAGTGCATACTTTGAAAACATCATCGGTTCAGACCGAATGAGCGCGGATGTATCTGCGGAGAACGGTATCGTCACTATAAGAAATTTCAGGAACAGCGGCAGTGGCTACGGCTATGACGACGCGCTTCCGCTTTTGTGGCTGAATAAACTTCCGTTTGACCTCTCGGTAAACAGCAAAGATAATGCAGATTGCAGCATAACCTATAAGGACGGCGCACTAAGGCTTGATACCAAGTGGCGCGACGGAGTATATTTTGTGAATGTGAATATATAAGGAGAATTGATGGGCTTGGAGAAGCGCTTGCCACGAAAGGATAAGACACATAAAATAAGCCGGAAAACCAAAAGGTTTTCCGGCTTATTTATTTTGAAAAGCGTTTTGCATACTCCCTCGGTGAGACACCCTTTAGCCGTTTAAAAATGTGGATAAAATAACTCAGGTCGTTAAAACCGCAGGAAAAGCACACATCAGTTATTGTTCGGTCGTCCTCGGTAAGCATCTCACAGGCGGCTTCTATGCGGTAAAGCGTTATATACTCAATCGGAGTTTGACCCACCGTTTCCTTAAAATACCTGCAAAAATAGTTCGGGCTTAGTTTGCAGGTTGCGGCGAGCTCCTCAAGTGTTATTTTTGAAGAATAGTTTTCTTCAATCATGAGCATTGCTGATTTGATTTTTTCCAGCCTGTCATTCGGAGGAACGGACAATCCGCTGTTGTTTTTCACGATATCAGATGCAAGAAGAAACAACATGCCCATAACGTCAAGCTCAAAGCCTTTCTCTTTGTTCTTCATGCCGACAAATACTCTGTCGATAACGGGACTGCCGTCATAAACGGAAATCCCCCGCATATGAGTCTTTATGAGAGAACGGCATACATGGATATTATACAGAACGGACGGTGAAAACACGAGACATTCATAACGGCAGTCAATAGGCTCGGCGCTGTGTATGATTCCGCCGGGGATGAATACGCTTTGATTTTCGGTGAGCGTAAACTCATTGCCGTTGAGCAGAAGCTTTAATGTACCGTCAAGAACTTGGATTATCTCAAACTCTTTATGCCAGTGCATCTGCATATTGTAACGCGGGTGCGCTGAATCTATTTCATAAAGTTCCAGCGGAAAATCTGGTGTTCCTCTGGATATCCTCTCGTGATAAGAAATACTCATACTTCCTCCAAATATTAGAATAATTATATTTTTTGATAGTATAACACAAGAAATTCAATAATGTCAATAATATAATTATCATCAGGAGAATACCATAAGGAGGAAAAGAAATGAATAAACCGAAAATAGGAATCAGACCCGTAATCGACGGACGCTGGGGCGGAGTCAGAGAGAGTCTTGAAACGCAGACGATGAATATGGCAAGAGCCGCCGCAAAACTGATAGAAGAAAATTTGCACTATCAGGACGGAACTCACGCCGAGTGCGTGATAGGGTGTACAACGATAGGCGGCGGAGCAGAATCGGCAAAGGTTGCGGAGCAGTTTGAGAGTGAAAACATGGTCGCAACGCTCTCGGTAACTCCCTGCTGGTGCTACGGAAGCGAAACCATGGATTTAAACCCGCAGACTATAAAGGCAGTATGGGGATTTAACGGAACGGAGAGACCGGGAGCCGTCTATCTCGCGGCGGCAATGGCGGCACATGCACAGCGGGGGCTTCCCGCATTTTCAATATACGGTCATGACGTATGCGACGCCGACAACAGCGAAATTCCCGCGGATGTTGCGGAAAAGATTCTGCGCTTTGCGCGCTGCGCACTTGCGGTAGGACAGATGAAGAACCGCGCGTATGTAAATATAGGCGGAGTTGCAATGGGAATTGCAGGCTCTTTCTGCGACGCCGATTTCATGCAGAAATATCTTGGACTCAGGGCGGAGTGGGTAGATTTAACTGAGGTTCTGCGCCGCATCACTCTTGAAATATATGACAGGGACGAATACGAAAAGGCAATCAAATGGATAAAAGAAAACTGCAAGGAAGGCTTTGATAAGAACAGCGGGAAAAACTTCCCCGAAATTATAAAAAAATCAAAGGTGATACCTGCGGATAAGGATTGGGAATTCATTGCGAAATTCACAATAATTGTACGGGATATTCTTTTCGGAAATCCGAAGCTCAGGGAAATGGGCTGGAGCGAAGAGAGTCTCGGAAGAAACGGAATCGTCGGCGGATTTCAGGGACAGAGAATGTGGACGGACTGGCTCCCGAACGGCGATTTCACAGAGGCAATTATGGCTTCAAGCTTCGATTGGAACGGCAAAAAAGCGCCGTTTGCGTTTGCAACTGAAAATGATACGCTAAACGGAATTTCTATGCTCTTCGCAACGCTCCTCACGGGCAAGGCTCCGTGTTTCCACGATGTCCGTACATATTGGTCTCCCGATTCCGTAAAAAGGGTTACGGGCAAAGAATTAAAAGGACGGGCAAAAGACGGAATAATCCACCTCATCAATTCGGGGGCGACTGCACTTGACTGCACGGGAGCATCAAAGGACAGGGACGGTAAGGGAACCGTCAAGGAATGGTGGAATATGACGGACAGCGATATAAGCGCCTGCCTCGAAGCTACCGACTGGTGCCGTGCGGACTATGAATATTTCCGCGGCGGCGGGTTCTCGAGCCATTTTAAAACCGAGGCCGAGATGCCGGTAACGATGATAAGGGTAAACCTCATAGACGGCGTAGGCCCGACAATCCAAATCGCCGAAGGTTATACCGTTACGCTTGATGACGATGTTCATGAAAAGCTGGACAGACGCACAGACCCGACGTGGCCGACCACATGGTTTGCACCGATTCTGACGGGAAAGGGCGCGTTTGCGGACGTCTACTCCGTTATGGCAAATTGGGGAGCAAATCACGGAGTTACCGTTCACGGGCACATCGGTGCGGATTTAATCACGCTTGCTTCCATGCTCAGAATACCCGTTTCCGTGCACAATGTGGAGGACGGGAAAATCTATCGTCCGCAGTCGTGGGTAGGATTCGGTGCAGGCGAGGACAAAACCTCAACCGATTACAGAGCGTGCACGGAATACGGGCCGCTTTACAGGTAGGTGTGAGCTATGCTGAAAAACATACCGAAAATCATACCGCCCGAGCTTTTGAAAATCCTTTGCGAGATGGGACACGGCGATGAGATAGTTATTGCAGACGGGAATTTCCCGTCTGCAAGCATAGGGCAAAGGGTCGTGTATCTTACGGGAAACGGCACGGCTGAGGTGTTTGAAGCCGTCCTGAAGCTCCTCCCGCTGGATACGTACGACAAACCACTGTATCTCATGGAAGTCGTAAAAGGTGATGACGTAAAAACTCCTATCTGGGACGAATATAAAAAAATCGCAGGAGAGTATACGGGCACTGATTTTGAATATATCGAGCGTTTTGCGTTCTATGAGCGCGCGCGTAAGGCGTATGCGGTCATAGCAACGGATGAAGAGGCACTGTATGCCAATATACTGCTGAAAAAGGGTGTTGTCGTTGACTGAGAAAACAAACTATTACCTCGCGGTTGACCTCGGTGCATCAAGCGGAAGGCACGTCCTGTGCCATGTAAAAGACGGACGCCTTGAAACCGAAGTAATTTACCGCTTTGAAAACGGAGCCGTCCGAAACGAAGACGGCGTCCTGTGCTGGGAAACAGACAGACTATTTGACGAGATACTAAACGGTATGAAAAAGTGCCGTGATATGGGGAAAATACCCATAAGCATGGGAATAGACACATGGGGCGTTGATTTTGTTCTGATTGATAAGAACGGAATGAGAATAGGAAGTGCCGTAAGCTACCGCGATGAGCGTACCGAAAAAGCCGTACCTCTTGTTGAAGCGATAATAGACGAGGCAGAGCTGTATGCCCGAACAGGCATACAAAAGGCAGTATATAACACAATTTACCAGCTTATGGCGGTAAAACAGAAAAATCCCAAACATCTGGAAAACGCGGAACATCTTCTCATGCTTCCCGATTATTTTAATTATCTCCTGACAGGCAATGCTTCGGCAGAGTATACGGAAGCAACTACAACGGGGCTTGTAAGAGCGGATACGGGGAAATGGGACACAGAGCTTATTGCACGTCTCGGGCTTCCCGAAAGAATATTCTGCGATATAAAAAAAGCGGGCGAAAGCGCGGGAGGTCTACTTCCCGAAATTATAGAAAATGTGGGATTTGACACTGAAGTAATTCTTACCGCATCTCATGATACGGCGTCGGCAATAGCCGTCATACCGTACAGGGAGAAAAAATCAGTCTACATAAGCTCGGGGACATGGTCACTCATGGGTATCGAAGCCGAAGAAGCGGATTGCTCTGAAAAATGCCGTGAGTCGGGACTGAGCAACGAAGGCGGTTTTTTCGGAATAAACCTGCTTAAAAACATTATGGGACTGTGGATGATACAGCAGGTACGGCATGAATACGGAGATAAATTTTCTTTTTCGGAGCTCTGCGATATGGCGGAGAAAAGTGTGTTCGACGCCGTTGTCGACTGCAACGATAATATGTTTTTGTCGCCGAAATCCATGCGCGGGGCGATAGATGAATACTGCAAAAGGCATTACGGAAAGACACCTGAAAATGCAGGGGATTATGCCAAAATAATATATATAAGCCTTGCAAAGTGCTATGCCGAGAACATCAAAAAGATAGAGGAGCTTACAGGGAAAAAATACGACTCCATACACATAATAGGCGGAGGCTCAAATGCGCAGTATCTGAACAGACTTACCGCAAAATACAGCAAAAAAACGGTCTGCGCGGGGCCGTCCGAAGCAACGGCACTTGGCAATATCGCCGTGCAGATGCTTGCAAAAGGCGAAATAAGGAGCATCGAGAGCTTTAAAAGACTTGTTTCTGCCACATTTGAGATAAAAATAACGGATACGGAGGATGCGGACAGATGAATATTTTGGAATCAAAGCCGATGAAGTCATTTATCAAGGTCGCCGACATGGGCTGGAGAATGGGTTGGCACGAAATAAACGGGGGGAATCTGTCATACAGAATGACGGATGAAGAGATAAAAGAAGTTTACGGGAATTTCAGCTTTGACGCCGAGTGGACGGAAATCGGGAAGAACGTTTCCGTTCCGGATTTTGCGGGGCAGTTTTTTATCGTAACGGGGAGCGGGAAGTACTTCCAGAACTTAAGGGACAATCCCGAGGACTCCCTCTGCATAATTACGGTGAATGATACAGGCGATAAATATAAAATTGTGTGGGGGCTTGTGAATGGGGGAAGACCGACAAGCGAGATTTCCGCACACCTGCTGACGCACAGCATCAAAGCAAGGGCGACGGAAGGAAAATACAGAGTTGTGTATCACTCGCATCCGAAATATACAAACATACTCACATACGTCCTGCCGCTCAAATCCGAGATTTTCACCCGCGAGCTGTGGGAGATGATGACGGAATGCTCAATAGTCTTCCCGAACGGTGTCGGAGTTATGGATTGGATGGTTCCGTGCTGTGCGGAAATAGGAATAGCAACAGGAAAGCTGATGAAAAGATATGACGCCGTGGTATGGGCGCACCACGGTCTTGTTTGCAGCGGGGAAACGCTCGATATGGCGTTCGGGATAATGCACACAATAGAGAAAGCGGCGGAGATGCTCGTTCATGTCATGGAGATAACAGGCGGAAAGAAAATGCAGACTATTACCGCAGACGGATTCCGAGAAATTGAAAGGGATTTCAATTTGGACTTTTCAGACGAGTTCCTGTATGAGAAATAATAAAAAAGAAGCTGAGAAATCAGCTTCTTTCTTATTGCTTTTATCAGCCTACAGGCTCGGACGGGTCGTCGTAAGCGGGCACAGTTGTCGCTACCTTTATGAGTTTGTTATTTGCATCCCATATAACTCTGCAATCGAGTGCGTCGGTTACATCGCGGAGCTTAAAATAGTTATTTCCGTTGATGTTGTAGCAGGAGGCGGAAACGGGAACTCCGTCATACGTCAAAAACGCGGAGGATGAATATGCTTTTCTCGTAACACCGTCTCCGGCAGTCAACTCACCGCCGACAGGCGTGTATTCGTAGAAGCTGAGCATGTCAATCGCGTTTGTCGCCTTGTCGTACTTCACGTCAAAGGTCTTTACCGTACCGCTAAGCATTTTGGCAATATCACGCAGCTTAAAGTAGTTATTTCCGTTGATGTTATACGCCAAAATATTGTATTTTTTGGTGTCGATGTAAATCGGCTGTGTTTTTGCTACGGTTGTCTTGCTGTAACCCTTTCCGGGATAATAGTTGAGAGCTTTATGCTCCACATCTTTCTTGAATACATAGCGGACATCGCCGGCAAAAAATATAGTGTACAGCTTAGCCGTCTCAATCTCATCGGGATAGTCGGGGTCGGGGGTGTAGGTAACATTCTGGACTTTGTAGACATTTGCCCAGTCATACTCATTCATCCGAACCATTCCGTTGTCGATATTTTGGATTTGTTTGAGCATATCGGTTGCTTTGTAGGTTTCGCCGTAGTTGTTCTGTTTGTAAATTTTAAAAGCCTCGGGCGAATACGCAACCTCGCCGTAGGCGCGTGCGGGGGAGTCAATTACCATTACACCTATCGGCACACCGAGTCCGGCAACATTTGCTGCCGAGGGCGATACCTGTAAATCGTACAGGTACTTGGACTCAATATAGCATTCCTTGGAATTAAACCATATTCTCGCGTATGAACCGTTATAGTCCTTTTGGAGGATATCAATTATCGTGTCTTTCGTAACGTATCCGACTACGGCGGCATTTGTATCGGGAGAGGTAAGTATTTTGGCATCTCCGTTCGCCTTGGCCGTGTACGCAACGGTCGGCTTCTGTATATTTGAAGCCTTATAGTTTACATATTGCGACTCAACATAATATATGCCGTGCTTGTAGTAAATTTTATAATGGCCGTTTACGGGGGACGCGTCAACTATCGGGAAGGTCTGATTAGGCTTGTAACATCCCGCTTTTACATAATCATCCTTATCGGGAGTCGTCTTTACTTGCAGATAGCCGGTTGACTTGCCGAATGCAGCCGTTGCGGGAGCTGTTGTTACTTGGTTGTTTATGTCGAGAATGTAGCAAAACTTGCGCGGAATGAAGTATACGCCCGGCTTCCAGCTTCCGTATGGTATATACTTCATGCCCCCGCAGGGAAGACCTATACCACGGCTCGGGTCAACGCCTCCGTCACTCCAGACTGCCACCCACCGGTCATTATATGCAACAACGTCAAATTCACTTGTTGTCCAAGCATAGAATGCACAGTTGGCATTGCCGGAGGTACGGCTGTATTCTACCCCGTGCGGGAGATAGCCTATTGCCCGGAGCTCGTCAAGCCTCTTTGCATGGTAGTTTATCGGCGGATTGCCGGGGTAAAAATACGCTCTTATCATTCCGTCCTTGTATACATCTCCGATATGAAGAACGGCCTTGCCGACAAGCGGAAGCGAGGCGGGGCGCTTGTGCTGTGTCCATTCATTCGGAACCTTCACATATCCGTATGAGATTTTTTTGCCGGTCGCTGCTTTTCTTCCTCCGTAGATATAGTCAAAAAGAATCGACATATCAATATCATGCTGATATTTTGGGTCCGGCTTTTTGTTCTTGTTCCATTCCTTCTTTGCTGCCTCTTCAGTAAGAAGAGTAGGTTTTTTCCCGGCGTAAGCGTAAACATAACCTTCCTTATCATCACCGAAACGGATTTTGTGGAAGATGTCCGCCGTGCCGTCTCCGCTGGTGTATGCATCAAGGATAGTTACCCTCTCGTTTTTTGACACAATCCCGACGGACTTTGAATTTATCGTCGGACGTCTGAAAACAGTCATGCTGCCGAAATTAACGATACCGATGTCTCCGGGCTTGAAATCGGCGGCGAGCACTGTCAGACTGCAAAGCAGGGCCATTGCACTCAGCAGCGCGGAAAAAATCTTTTTACCCATATATATCCTCCTTATAATTTATATCTTGCAACATATGAGTGTACACCGTACATTGATGTACGGCGCAAGTGAATTTTGGAAGATATTTGAAAAAATTTCCATGTGCGGTCGGAACACCCATCAGTCAAAGCTTTTCATGTACTGCTTCGGCGTGCTTCCGACTATGCTTTTGAAGGTTCTTCTGAAAAATGAGACCGAGCAGAAATTCAGATGTTCGCATATCTCCTCCGCGGTAAAGCCCTCTTTGAGTAAAAAAGAGGCCTTCTCTATTTTTAAGGTGTTTTTATAGCATATGGGAGACATTCCCGTCTGCTGTTTGAACAAACAGTAGAATCGTGATTCGGAAAGACTGCACATTTTCGCAAGTGTTCCGACACTCCATTCTTCGGAGAGGTGTGTGTTAATGTATCTGACGGCGGGGTAAATGCTCGCCTTTTGCACGTCAGTCTGCTTTTTGAGATTCTTTTCGCAAGTACTCAAAAGTAAACAGAAGAGTGTGAGGCTTTCAAGTTTTGTGCCGGCGGAAATCGATTCGGAAAGCTTTTTGAAAGTTTCCCCGAGGGCGGGACTGTCGGCGGAGCGGGCATACTGCTTCTCAGCACTGAGCAAATCGGGGGCAAACTCAAGTACATAGTACTCCGCTTCAGGCTCACCGCGCCAGCAGATTTCGTAAGGGGTATTGTGCGGAATAAATATGAGCGAGCCCTCTTCATGCGGCTTGGTGCTGCTTTTCGGCATAAGACAGCTCCCTGACAGTATATACCGTATCTGCGCAAACGGAAATCCGATTTTTGTTTGGCATATATGCCCGTTTGCAACTGTGTGCTTTTGCAGTGAAAAATCCGTCAATTCAGACACCTCAAATCAGTCGCATTTTGCAGTAGAATTGTGCTCTTTTACAATAGTATAGCGTCTTGATATCGGAATGTCAATGGGATATAATTAAGAAAACTTGTTGAGATAGGGGGAGACACTGTGAGCAGAATTCTTCTGAACGGCGGAAACGGCGCGCTTGGGGTATATTTAACTCAGGAACTGCAAAAGCTCGGACACGATATAGATGTGCTGTGCCTTGAAGAAGGGTTGTTAAAACAATCAAATATAAGATATCTGCGCCACGACGGAAAAGATTTCTTATACCTTAGGGAGCTTATGCGGAACGATTACGACGCAATAGTTGATTTTATGGTCTATCCGACAATCGGAGAGTTTGTTCCGTATGCCGATTTATACTTAGATAATACAAAGCACTATATTTTTACATCGACATACAGGGTTTACGGAAGCGAATATCCGATAACGGAGAAATCGCCGAGGCTTTGGGACCTGCTCCGGGCGGGGAAGCTCCCCGAAGACTTTGTCGAAGATTACGAATACAGCATTTACAAGGCAAAATGCGAAGATTACCTCTTAAGCGGGAAGAAAAGGAATTGGAGCATAATAAGACCGACAATTACATATTCCAAAGCGCGTTTTCAACTGACCGTTCTTGAGGCAGGAACTCTGATTCACAGAATGCGCGCGAATAAAACGGTCGTTCTCCCCGAGGGAGCAATGGATTGCGAGGGGACGCTCAGTTGGGCGGGGGATTTCGGAATATGCGTTTCAAAGCTGGTATTGAATGAAAACGCGTTCGGCGAAGCGTATACAATAGGCACGAGCGAACACCATACATGGCGCGAAATTGCGGAAATTTACAAAAAAATCGGCGGGCTTGAATATATAACGGTTGATGATGACACATTCGTAAACGAAATTTTCGGCGGAAGCACGGCGACCGCTCAGCAGCTCAAATATGACCGTTGCTATAACCGCGTTATCGATAATGAAAAAATACTGAAAGCAACGAACAGAAAAGCGTCCGATTTCATGCCGCTGGAGCAGGGACTCACGATGGAGCTTGAAAACTATAACAACGCCATTTATAACGAGTGTGCGGACGAGAGAATGGACAGATTGTTGGAAAAAATTTACGGGGGGAGAAAATGAAAACGTTTCTAAACCATGCGAGACCTTTAATTACACCTTTGCTTTCCTCCAAAACCGAGGCGGGCTTGCTCGAAGAGATAAGGCGCAGTTCGGAACAGGGGGCCGACGCCTTCTGCCTCATGCTTGAGATTATGCCGAAAGAGCTCAGGACGCGTGAGAAAATAACAAAGTTCATTTCCGCCATGGAGGATAAGCCTGTCTATGTTACCTGCTATCTGCGGAATGACTGCATAAATGAGACGGACGACGAGCGCGCCGAGTATCTTCTGCTCGCCCTCGAATGCGGAGCTGATATCGCGGATATAAGGGGCGATATGTTTTGTGCAGCACCCGGCGAGCTTACCGAAGATAATGAAGCGGTGGAAAAGCAGAAGAAGCTGATTGAGAAAATACATTCGATGGGCAAAGAGGTTTTGATGTCATCACATCTGCTCTTCGGGGACGAATTTCGCTTTATCACGAAGGAAAGAGCGGTTGAGATAGCAAAGAAGCACCGAGCCCGAGGTGCGGATATTGCAAAAATCGTCGCCGGCGCGGACACGGAGGAGCATCTTTTGGAATGCTTTGAAACGATAACATATTTGAAAAAGAAGGCGGACATTCCCACCGTTTTCCTCTGCGGCGGCAAATATGCCCTTCGGCACAGGCTCGGGTGCGGTCTGATTTACGAGCCTATGGTATTTGTGAAAGAAAAACATCTGACAGATACGAGCTCTCCGCAGATGCCCATTGAAACAATCGCGGAGATATTCAAAAATGCGGGTATGATAAAGGAGAATCAAAATGAAAGCAATAATAATCAATGATGATAAGTCGCTGTCGTGGAACGATGTTTCGCTCCCTCCGCTCAAGAAAGGAGAAGTTAAAATTGAGGTTTTCGCGGCGGCAATTAACCGAGCTGACCTTCTCCAAAGAGAGGGAAGCTATCCGCCGCCTCCCGGATGTCCCGAATGGCCGGGGCTCGAAGTTGCGGGAATTGTAAAGGAAACGAAATCGGAGCGGTTTTCTGCAGGCGATAAGGTCTGCGCCTTGCTCGGAGGCGGCGGATATGCCGAATATGTAAACGCTCCGGAAGAAATGGTTATGCACATGCCGAAAAACCTCTCTTTTGCGGAAGCCTCGGCTATTCCCGAGGTCTATACAACCGCATATCTTAATCTCTTCCATGTCGGAAACGCGAAACCCGGTGAAACACTCCTGATGAATGCGGGGGCGTCGGGGCTGGCAAGCGCCGTTATCCCCATGGCAAAAGCTTTCGGACTGCGCGTAATAACAACGGTTTTGGGCAAGGAAAAAGCAAAAGAGGTGGCATATTTAAACGCTGACCGCGTTGTAGACGCGACATCCGAGAATATTGCCGAAGTGCTGAAAGAGGAAGAAGCAAAAGGAAAGCCCGTAAATATTGCTATTGATTGCCTCGGCGGTTCAATGCTCGGAGAATGTCTGCCGTACGTCGCAAGGGGATGTCGCTGGATTCAGATTGCCACACTTGCAGGCGATTATTCAAACATAGATTTTAAGAATATCTATGTTAAGAATATCCGAATAATCGGAAGCACCCTAAGAAGCAAAACATCGGAGGAAAAAGGCGTTCTCTTGAAGGAGCTGACCGAGAATCTCTGGGAAAAATTCGAGAGCGGAAAGATTGTTCCGAAAATTCATAAGGTGCTCCCGATTACGCAGGCGGACGAAGCACAGCAGATTTTATACCGCGG
>CAKSEF010000042.1 GCA_934446465.1 uncultured Oscillospiraceae bacterium | reverse complement strand
CGGGTGGATATTTTTATTTATTTCTTGCTTCTGCCTCGCGGTCGCCCTCGGCGGCATATTCCTTTGAGTCAATCCAATACCGGGCCGACTCTACGGGTGTATCGTCAAGCTGCCAGAACTGCGTCATCATTCGTTCGCGGACAGGGCCGAGCGTGCTGTTATGCGCAAGATGTTCCGAAAGTTCCTTTACACTGATGGAAGCTGTCGGGACAAATCTGTCGCTCTGTACGTAATCAACGAGAGTTTCAAACATTCCGCACACTTCCGGAATTTCCGTTCCGAGACCCGTGAAATTGAGCCCCGTTACGAGAAGCTTGCCCTTTCCTACCGAAAGCTCGGATATATACGAGAACTTTCTCATTGTTCTGTCATACTGAAGCTCGGAGAGACCGAAGCCTGCGGGGTAAACGTCGAAGCGGTCGCGCGTGCTCTTGTCTATTCCCTCAAATATCGGGCTGACCTTTACGGGGAAGTCATCAAGTATTATCTTGTCGCAGTCGTCAATTAAACGCGCAAACTGTATGTCGGAGATGCCCTTGTTCGGGAACGCCTTGAGTGCCTCGCCGTTGTTGACTATTCCGCCGTAGTTCGTTCCGCGGTCCCATACTACCGTTTTAAAGCGGTCCCACGTCGCGCGGAATGAATATTTTCCTGCCTTTGCAGACCTTGAGCGGACATGACGTGTAATTTCCTCGCGGTAGAGCAGAAGTACGTTCCGTCCCTCGTCAAGCGCCTTAAATACCTCATCGTCAAGTACGTCCGTTATGTACGTCTTTCCACCGAACTTCGGGAGCGAAGCCGTCTGCGGATATCTTGAAACGGCATTTGTCTTTGTGAGATTAATCGAGCAGTCGGTAAAGTCGATTTTCTCGGGACTGTTTTTAAAGCACCACATATCCCATTCATTTTCAATTATTGCGCCGTTTTCGGCATTGAGCGAAACTTCAAGGCGCATACTGCGGGATTTCCCGCACTTCGGGAATGTGAGGTGGATTTTCACAAGCTCAAAATGCTCTTTGCCGTCTATATCAATTTTATCGAGTCCGCCCGAGATTATTTCATCTCCCGTTTCGGTATCAATAAGGCTGTACTTAAGGTTGCATGTGCCGTATTCGACCTGCGTATAGTTTGAAACGGAAACCGGAACGACCGCCGTCTCGCCCTCAAAGAACGAGCGCACGGGCAGGTCTGCGAGAAGTACTGTGTCGCCGTTGAACTTAAGGAATTTCTTTTCGTCCACGCCGGACTTTTCGTCGAAACAATCCACAACGCCGTTGCTGTTTTCATAGCGGTCGGTATCGGCAAACTGAAGCATATGGAAACCGCGGAGAATCGGGCTTCTGCGTATGCCCTCGAGCGCGAGCTTCCAGCCCATGAGCTGGAATGCCTTGCTTGCCATGAACATTTTTTCGTAATTTTCGCGCATTCCTTTGGCGTCTATCATTTTATGCTCTTCCTCTACCCACCACGGCGCAGGCTTTCCCGCTTTTTTATATTTTTCGGAAAGCGTTTCAAGGTCGCGCAGTGCCGTGTAGTGGCACACCTCATGCGCAATTATCGGGCGGGACGGAACGATAGAACGCGTAACATATCCCTTAGCGTCGTTTTTCTCGCTTTCGCTCGTTACGTCAAGTCCCGTGCATGAGCCGAAAACGAGGAGGTTGTCTGTGTTCTCAAACATATCGTAATGGCTTCCGAACGGGAAATAATAGCTCATGTGCTGGACGTCAAATTCGACATACTTTCTGTCAAACTCGCCGTGAGCGCAGGTATCGATAAACAGGCGCGACGGGTCGAGCTTCTTTATGTATTCCGAAAGCTCACGCACACGTGCGTTTGCTCCCGGGTGTTTTATTTCGTTGCCTATGCAGTAAACCGCAAGCGACGGATGATTCATGTTTGTATATACAACTTCGCGGACTCGCTCATCTGTTATGAACTCCTGTATTCCGTGAACCATCTCGTCCATGTTGTTATATTCCTCATCGCTGTGGCGCATCTCGATGTGAATGAACATACCGAGCTTGTCCGCCGCGTCAAAGCACGCTTTGGACGGCACGCGCGAATGGAACCGTATTGTGTTGAAGCCGTATTCCTTGGCGATTTTGATTGCCTTTGCATAGAACTCCTCCTCCGGCAGGTCGAGTATGTTCTCATGCTCATGGCAGACAGTCCCCCTTATATACGCGCGCATATAAAACGGCTTGCCGTTGAGAAGAATGTCGCCGTTCGCAACGCCGAGACTGCGCATTCCGAAGTGGTCGGAGAACCTCTCCTTTTCGCCGTTTGCAAGTGTTATTTCCATTTCCGCCGTATAGAGATACGGGTTCTCAATCGTCCAGAGGTGAGCGTTTTTCACCTCGGCGAAGAAGTTTTTATCATTGCTTTTCGTCTCGGAAACTACATTTCCCGAAGCGTCCTTTATCACGCAGACTACGGAACCCAGCTCCGCATCGCTCAGTATTGCCGTGCATATTCCGCCCTTTTTCAGGTCGGGAGTTATGCAAACATGTTTAATAATACCCATTTTCGCATTTCCCTTTCTGTTTTTATATTTTAACTGAATTTTAACATACAGAAAAATGCAAGACAAGAAAATACGTCTAACACGCGCCATATTGCACTTGTATTTCGCCGTTCCTGTTACAATTTACAATATAATTTTTTTCCGCGCTCTCTTCGGACAGTATTATTTCCGCAAGCCTGTCTTCTATCTCATGCTGTATGGTGCGTCTGAGCGGGCGGGCGCCGTATTGCTCGTCAAAGCCGAGATTAGCAAGCTTTTCCCTTGCCTCCTTTGTTATTTCAACGTGTATTCCCGCATCTTCCGCGCGTTTCACGGTCTTTTCAAGCATGAGTGAGCATATCTCGGATATATCTCCGCGTGAGAGCTTTTCAAAGACAATTATTTCGTCTATTCTGTTTACAAACTCGGGGCGGAATGCGCGTTTTATTTCCGAACGTATATTTTTTTCCGCGGCGATTTTTTCCGCCTCCGCATCTCCCGAGGAAAATCCGACCGAGCTTTTTTTAATAATGCTTCTTGCCCCGATATTTGACGTCATGACTATAACGCAGTTTCTGAAGTCTGCGCGCCTGCCGTGTGAGTCGGTCAGAAATCCGTCCTCAAGAATCTGCAGGAGTATATTAAACACATCGGGGTGCGCTTTTTCGGTTTCGTCAAACAGCACTACGGAATACGGCTTTTTTCGAACGCGCTCACAGAGCCCGCCCGCGTCATCGTATCCCACATATCCCGGCGGTGAGCCGGTGAACTTTGAAAGCTCGTGTTTTTCCATATATTCGGACATATCAATCCGAATCATCATATTCTCGTCCCCGAACAGTGCCTCGGCAAGCGCCTTGCATACCTCGGTTTTGCCCACGCCTGTCGGTCCGGCAAACAGGAACGACCCTATGGGACGCTTCGGGTCCGAAAGACCTGTTCTGCTTCGCCGTATTGCCTTGCACAGAGCGCGGACAGCTTTTTCCTGACCGACAACTCTCTTGCTTATGACCTTTTCAAGATTTTTAAGGCGTTCGTTCTCGGTTGCCGTTATTTTCGAGAGTGGGATTCCCGTCTGCTCACTGAGCGCTTCGGCAATATTCTCTGCGCGTATTTCATTTTTTCCGTCCACGGCGTTATTCCATATTTCGGATATTGCCATAAGCTCACGGCGGAGCTTCATCTCATGGTCGCGGAAATGCGCCGCGCTTTCAAAATCCTGAGCGCGCGCCGCGCCCTCTTTCATCATATCAAGCTGTACAATATTTTCCTCAATCTGCTTCATTCTCGGCGGCGGCGATGATATATAGAGTCTTGCTCCGCTTGCCGCCTCGTCTATGAGGTCCAATGCCTTATCGGGAAGCCTTCTGTCGTTAATATACCGCACGGACAGAGCGATTGCCGAGCGGAGAGCGTCATCGGAAATTTTCACCTTATGGTATTCTTCATACTTCCCGCGAAGTCCCGCCAATATCCGGAATGTGTCCTCAGTGCTCGGCTCCTCAACCTTTATCGGCTGAAAACGCCGTTCGAGTGCCGAGTCTTTTTCGATATTTCGTCTGTATTCCTCATATGTTGTCGCGCCTATTATCTGTATTTCCCCGCGCGACATAGCCGGTTTTAGGATATTTGCCGCGTCTATTGCGCCCTCTGCCGACCCTGCGCCGACTATTGTGTGTATCTCGTCTATAAATATTATAATATCTCCCGCGCGCTGAACCTCGCGCAGGATTGCCCGTATCCGCTCCTCAAATTCACCGCGGTATTTTGTCCCTGCGACCATCGACGGCATATCCAGCATAAAAATCCGCTTGCCCGCCACGGGCTTCGGAACGCGGTTTTCGGCTATTCTCCCGCAAAGTCCCTCAACCACCGCCGTTTTGCCGACTCCCGGCTCGCCTATAAGAATCGGATTGTTCTTTGTTCGGCGCGAGAGTATTCGCACCATTCTGTCAATCTCCCGCTCGCGCCCGATTACGGGGTCGAGCTTTCCCGAACGCGCAAGCGCGGTCAGGTCGCGTCCGAAATTTGCGAGGAGCTTCGTCTCGCTACGCGATGACGACTGTCGGTGAGAGTCCCTTTTATAATCGAAATCCGAATCATTTCCGCCCTGTCCCATTGAGAACAGCAGTTCACTCTTTATTCTTGATACATCGGCATCCATCATAGAGAGGAGCTTTTTTGCCGAGCTTTCATCATCATCGAGTATTCCGAGAAGAAGATACTCGGTGCTTATGAACCCGATATTCTTTTTCTGCGCTTCCGAAAAAGCTTTTTTTACTATTTTTCGCGCGCGCGGTGTAAGCCCCTGCGCCGTAAGCTCGCCTGACGCACCCACACCGATATTTTCTCTTATTGCCTGTTCGCATTTTTCCTTTGTTATGCCGAACTTGCCAAGGAGCGACGACGCTTTGCCGTCCTCTTCCGATATAAGACCGAGAAGAATATGCTCACTCCCGACGTAGCCGTGCCCGAGTCTTGCCGCGCTCTCGTGCGAAATGCGGAGTACATGCTCGGCACGAATTGTAAATCTGTTTTCAAAAAACATACACGCCTCCGAAAAGAAAACTTTCCCGTTGAAAAGTATTCCCGAACAGGCAACTTTTTAATACCGCGGAAAAAATTTTCTGCCTTTGTGCATCCGTTTTTTCTTATTTTTTTACATTTTTTTATTTTTTGCCATTGATTTTTTCGTGTATACACGTTACAATAGTTATACATCAAATAGATGGAGGTGTTTTTCATGGCATATGTAATTACTGATGAGTGCGTAATGTGCGGAAGCTGCGCCGGCTCATGCCCCCAGGAGTGCATTGCAGAGGGCGACGCAAAGTATGTTATCGACGCTGATGCTTGCATCGACTGCGGAACATGTGCAGCAAACTGCCCCGTATCTGCCATCGTCGAGGGCTAATATTTTAACAAAAAAATGCAAGGCAATTTTTGCCTTGCATTTTTTATTTTTTAATATCTCTTTTTCTTAGCGCGTGCGGCTTCGCTCTTCTTACGGCGCTTTACGCTCGGGCTTTCATAATGCTCTCGCTTACGCAGCTCGGAGAGGACGCCTGCCTTGGCACAGGAACGCTTGAATCTCTTAAGAGCGCTCTCTAAGGATTCATTTTCCTTCAATCGGATTTCTGACATTGTTTTCCCTCCCTCCGCGTTCAGAACCAAAATAAATATTAACGCTATTATTATAATAAAATAATTGCGCAATGTCAACAATAATAATTTTTAATTATTCGTAAATTTTTCAAATTTTGGAAATTTTTATTTGATTATGAGGTTCACGAGCTTGTTCTTTACGACTATGCTCTTTACCACGCTTCCGTTTTTGAGGAGCTCGGCGACTTTTTCGTCTGCGCACGCCGCGTCTATTACCGTGCTGTCCTCGGAATCGGCGGGTACGGTGATTCGGCCCTTGAGCTTTCCGCAGACCTGAACCGCCATTGTTACCTCTGTTTCCTTGATTTTGCCCTCGTCAAACTTCGGCCAATCGCTTTTTGCAAGCATATTTTTTTCGCCGTAGCTTTCCCAGAGTTCCTCGGTGATGTGCGGAGCAAACGGATTTAAGAGCTTTAAGAGGATTTTCATTTCTCCGCGGGTCGTACCGTTGCCTGCAAAATCGTTCACGAGCGACATCATGGCGGCAATGGCGGTATTGAACTTCATGTTTTCAATATCCTCGCCGACCTTCTTTATTGTCCTGTGAATTGCGGCTTCGTTCTTTTCCGTTATCCTGTCGGAATCCTCTGCCGACTCCGCCATATTCCAAACGCGGTCGAGGAATCTCTTGCAGCCCTTTACCGACTGCGACGACCACGGCGCAGCTTTCTCAAAGTCGCCGATGAACATGATATAGAGGCGCATCGTATCCGCGCCTAAATCACGAACTATATCGTTCGGATTTACGACGTTTCCGCGGGATTTTGACATTTTCTCCCCGCCCTCGCCGAGAATCATCCCGTGGCTTGTTCTCTTCTGATACGGTTCCTTTGTCGGAACGGCTCCGATATCGTAGAGGAACTTATGCCAGAAGCGTGAGTAGAGCAGATGGAGTGTTGTGTGCTCCATACCGCCGTTGTACCAATCGACGGGCATCCAATATTTGAGTGCCTCGGGCGATGCGGGCGCCGTGTCGCATTTCGGGTCGGTATAG
The DNA here is from genome assembly GCA_934446465.1 of uncultured Oscillospiraceae bacterium. Lineage (GTDB taxonomy): Bacteria > Bacillota > Clostridia > Oscillospirales > JAAYXM01 > CAKSEF01. The sequence goes on along the minus strand of CAKSEF010000042.1, from coordinate 9,331 downwards.
CGGAGGAAATACCAGCTTGAGCCTGCCCACTGGGGCATTGTGTCGGTCTCACGCTTTGCCGGGCCGCCGCAGTGCGGGCAGGTGGTATTAACCCAATCCGTCATTTTTGCGATGGGGGATTCGCCGTTGTCCGTCGGTTCGTAGGAATCAACCTCAGGCAGCTTCAGCGGGAGCTCGCTCTCGGGAATCGGAACCCAGCCGCACTTCGGGCACTCAACGAGCGGAATCGGCTCGCCCCAATATCTCTGGCGCGAGAACACCCAGTCGCGGAGCTTGTAATTTACTTTTGTATGACCTATTCCCTCTTTTTCGAGGAACTCGATTATCTTTTTCTTTGCATCCTTTACCTCAAGTCCGTCGAGGAATCCGGAATTTATGAGCTTTCCCGTCGCCACATCGGTAAATGCTTCCTTCTCGACATCTCCGCCGGCGACTACCTCGATTATCGGAAGGTTAAATTTCTTCGCAAATTCCCAGTCGCGCGTGTCGTGTGCGGGAACGGCCATGATTGCGCCCGTGCCGTACGACATAAGCACGTAGTCCGATATGAAAATCGGAATTTCTTTGCCGTTTACGGGGTTTACCGCGCGCACGCCGATGACTTCGACGCCTGTTTTATCCTTTGCAAGCTCTGTTCGCTCAAAGTCGGACTTGCGCGCTGATGCTTCCGCGTATGCCTTTATTTCATCATAGTTGGATACCTTGTCTTTCCACGCCTCAATATACGGATGCTCAGGGGAAATTACCATGTACGTTGCGCCGAAGAGCGTGTCGGGACGCGTTGTGTAGACACAGAGCTCCTCACCTGCGGTAGTTTTGAAATTGACCTCTGCGCCGGTTGATTTTCCAATCCAGTTTCTCTGCTGAATCTTTACACGTTCTATGTAATCAACATCGTCAAGGTCTGCGAGAAGCCTTTCCGCATATTCTGTTATCTTGAGCATCCACTGGCTCTTTTCCTTGCGTATTACCTCGCTTCCGCAGCGCTCGCACACACCGTTTACCACTTCTTCGTTTGCAAGCACGCATTTGCAGGAGGTGCACCAGTTGACGGGCATCTTCATCTTATATGCAAGCCCTTTTTCAAAGAGCTTTAAGAAAATCCACTGTGTCCACTTGTAGTAGTTCGGGTCGGTCGTATTTACCTCTCGGTCCCAATCTATGGAGTACCCGAGGGATTTAAGCTGTGATTTGAAAAACGCGATGTTTTTCTCCGTAACGGCTACCGGGTGAATTTTGTTTGCAATGGCAAAGTTCTCGGTAGGAAGCCCGAATGCGTCCCAGCCCATCGGGAACATTACGTTATACCCTTCCATTCTGCGCTTTCTTGAAATAACGTCAAGCGCGGTATACGGGCGGGCATGTCCCACGTGGAGTCCGTTTCCCGAAGGATACGGGAACTCGACGAGGGCATAGAATTTTTCCTTGTTGCTTCCGTTTTCGGCGTGAAATACCTTTTCGTCATCCCACCTCTTCTGCCATTTCTTTTCTATGGCAGTAAAATCATATTTCATATCATTTCATCTCCTGATTTATGATTAAGTCTTCCGTCGGAATATGCACGGCGTCGGCCCAGACCTTATCAAGCTGGTAAAAACGCCGTCCCTCGTCCGTGAAAATGTGAATTACAAAGCTTCCGTAGTCGAGCAGCACCCACATTCCGCCGTGCCCCTCAATGTGGTGCGGTTCAATTCCGTTTTTCGTAAATGCGTCCTCAACCGCCTCCGAAAGCGTTTTAACGTGTGTATTTGATGTTCCGGTGCATATGATAAAATACTCCGAAAGCGTTGAAAGTTCTTCTATTTTAAGTACGTTTATATCTGCCGCAATTTTTTTATCAAGCGTCGTTACGGCAAGGGTGAGTTGTTCTTTAAGCGTCATACGTTTCACTTCCTATTGTTTTTTGAATAAATTAAGCTTTGTTATGCTCTCCGTATACGGATTGTATCTCTCATTTACAAGCTCCAAAACCTCATCCCTGTTTGGGAAATAGTAGGACAGCCTGTTGTAGTAGTCGGCATATCCCGGGAGTGTATCGATTTTCACATCGGTCTCAAGATTCATCGACAGCATTTGCTTGCCGAGCCAAATTTCATTCCCGAGCGTCAGGTCGGTATCGACATTTTCGGAGATTATACGGGCAATTTCCGGAACGCGCATGAATGTAGACGGTTTAATCATCTTTTTAATAACCGCGTCTACAAATTTGTGCTGTGCCTTGATACGTCCGAGATCGCCGTCCACATAGGTCTTGCGGTATCTCATAAAGCCCATGGCGTCATACCCGTTCAGTGTTTGAAGCCCTTTTTTTATGTTAATGGTCAAATTCTGCGAGCGGTCGGAATAGACCATATCAATCGGAACGTCTATCTCAACTCCGCCTATCGCGTCGATGAGCTGAACGAATCCGTCAACCGTTACGAGGACATATTTATCGGGGCGCACTCCCGTAACGCTCTCAACTTCGTCATACAGAGCGTATATATTGCCTTTGTTGGCGGAGTATGAGCCGTTTATCTTTTTAATCTTCCGTTTCACGTTTACGATGGTATCACGCGGTATGCTCATAATATTCATTTTTTTCTCCACGGTATCGAACAGCGCAAGCATGATCGTATCCGTGCTTCGGCTCGCCGCATCCTCACCGACTACAAGGATTGTGAAAACACCTTCGCGTCGGGATAATCCGTCGGTTATTATTTCGGAATCCTCCACAACATCTCCGCTGCCTCTTGCTTCCTCCGTCTTGTCAGCCTCGGGCTCGGGCGCACGCACACTGTTGGTTATAAGCGCCGCCGCGACCGTAATTCCCGCAAGCACGATTAAAACCGAGACAATTACTATCTTCCCTCTGTTTGAAATTTTTTTCATTTGCAATTTCCTCTTTCTGATTCGAGCCTTAAAAGCTCCGAATTTCTCGCAAGTATTATATTTTCGCAAATTAGACTTCCGCGCTCTATCAAAAACTCAATCGTTCTGTCATACCCGAGAATGAGCGCACCGGCAAGGCTTGTCTCCGCCGTTTTCCGTATCTCCTCAACTCCGGGAAAATCTCTGTTTTTTTCCGTCAGGTCTGAAAGCCATATTATCCTGTCGAGCATTTTCATGTCTTTGCACGCCGTTGTATGATACATAACGGCACGGCAAACATCATCGTCCTCGCCGAAACGCTCATGCGCAACTACCGCGCCCGAAAATGCGTGTATGACATTTCTGCTCTTTTCAATATCCGAAAGGCACAGCTTTGCGTTTTCCACAATTCCAAGCTGTTCCTCATATGGCATTTCCTTTGTTATATCGTGCAAAAGCGCCGCGCGGAGAGCCTTCTGTTCGTCCGCGCCCCAGCGTCTTGCCAAATGCACCGCCGTCTCGGCGCAGCCGAGCGTGTGGCGGAAGCGCTTTTCGCTGAGCATCTTTTTTACTATACTCTCGATTTTCTCATACGTCAAGTGTTATCGCTCCCGTGATTTTTTATACAATCCATTATTCTCAATATACTCAAAAACCGATTTGGGCAAATACCCGTTCATTCCGCGAAGTGTGCGTATCTCTGTTGAGGATATCTCGACCGCCTCGGTATCTATTATCATGTACTCGACCCCGAGCGTTTTGCGGAGATATACTCCTTTTTCCTTAAGCGCGGGAATATCTCCCGAATTTCTCGGAACTACCGCTATTTTTGACATCATGGCAATTTCTTTCGGGGATTTCCACGTATCAAATGAAAGGAACATATCAGTCCCCATTATAAGCCAAAGCTCATATTCCGGATGTGCCTTTGAAATTGCGCTCACGGTATCTGCCGTGAAGCTCTTTCCTTTTCTCTTCATTTCTATATCCGAAACCTCGGCGCCCGCCGTTTCCGCCGCAAGACGCGTCATTTCAAAGCGTTCGGAATCCGTTGCCGTATTTTCGGGAATCTGCTTATGGGGCGGAATCCCCGCGGGGATAAATATTATTTTATCAAGTCCAATCGCTTTTTTTGCCGAAAGAGCAGCGTTTATATGCCCCATGTGCGGAGGGTTGAACGTCCCTCCGAGTATGCCGACCTTCATATTAAAGCTCCCGATTCAGTTTTTCCGACATCTCGGAAAGTGCTTTGCCTCTGTGTGATATTTCGTTCTTCCGCTCTGCCGAAAGCTCTGCCATGGAAGCGTTTTCGGACGGCACAAAGAATATCGGGTCGTACCCGAACCCGCCGTTTCCGCGCGGAGAGAAGAGTATTTCGCCCTCTGTCTCGCCTCGGGCGACAATTTTCCGACCGTCCGGAAACAGGCAGGTTATGACTGACACATATCTTGCGCTCCGCTTCTCTTTCGGAACGTCCTTCATATTTTCGAGCAAAAATTTATATCTTTCCTCATCGTTTGTGAGTTTTTCGCCGCCGTAACGCGCCGAGTATACTCCCGGTGCACCGCCGAGAGCGTCTACCATAAGCCCCGAGTCATCCGCTATTGACGGAACTCCCGACTTTTTCAATGCCTCCTGCGCTTTAATGAACGAGTTCTCCTCAAATGTCGTTCCCGTTTCCTCGGCATCGGACTCTATTCCCGCCTCGGAGAGCGAGAGCGCGCTTACGCCGAGCGCGTCGAGTATTTCGCGCATTTCACGGAGCTTCTTTTTGTTGTTTGTGGCAATTATAAACTTCATTGTATCACCCGTCATTCAAAAAGTGAGTTCACAAAACTTTCCGCATCGAACTCCACCAAATCGTCAATCTGCTCGCCAACGCCGATATACCGTATCGGAAGACTCATTTCATCGGCAATGGATATGACAATTCCGCCTTTTGCCGTTCCGTCAAGCTTTGTAAGAATTATTCCGGTGAGCGATGTTACTTCATTGAACTTTTTTGCCTGAACAAGTGCATTTTGCCCTGTTGTTGCGTCGAGCACAAGATACGACTCTATCGGCACATCAGGGAGCTCGCGTTCAATTACGCGCCGTATTTTAGAAAGCTCGTTCATGAGATTTTGATTGTTGTGAAGCCTCCCCGCCGTATCGCATATCAGCACATCCGACTTCCGTGCGCGGGCGGCATTTGCCGCGTCAAAAATGACGGCGGCAGGGTCTGCGCCCTCCGCGTGGCGGACTATATCGACACCTGCACGGGACGCCCAGACTCCGAGCTGTTCTCCCGCGGCGGCGCGGAATGTATCGCCCGCGGCAAGCAGAACCTTTTCGCCTGCGTCCGAAAAACTCGAGGCGAGTTTTCCGATGCTTGTGGTCTTTCCTACTCCGTTTACCCCTATTATGAGTATTACCCGTCTTCCGTCCGTTTCCTTTTCCGTGCCTTTTTTCAATATGCCGAGAATGATGTTCTTAAGCTCGTTTGTTATCTCATCGCCTGTTTTTAGCCTTTTGTCTTTAATCGCAAGCCTCAGTTCATCACATATCTTCATTGTGGTATTTACGCCGATATCCGACGTGATGAGCGTTTCCTCAAGCTCTTCGAGAAGCTCTTCACGGTCGCCCGAAAAAGAGCGCATCACCTTGCCTATATTTCCGCCGACCGCTTCACGCGTTTTTGCAAGACCTCGCTTTATCTTTTCAAATAAACCCATTAAAACTCTACCTCTTATTTTAATTTCACGCCTATTGAACGCTCGACCTCCGAAATGCTTATTGCAAGCATCTTCGACACGCCCTTTTCCTGCATGGTTACGCCGTAGAGCATATCGGCTTCTTCCATTGTTCCGCGCCTGTGCGTAATTACTATAAACTGCGTGGTATCCGAAAGCCTTCGGAGATATTCTGCATATCTTGATACGTTCACATCGTCAAGCGCGGCCTCAATTTCGTCGAGAACGCAGAACGGAGTCGGCCGTACCTTCATAATCGCAAAGTAGAGTGCTATTGCGACAAATGCCCGCTCACCGCCCGAAAGCAGCGTTATCGTCTTAAGCGTCTTTCCCGGCGGCTGCACCTTAATCTCTATTCCGCAGTTGAGTATATCGCCCTCGTCCTCAAGCACAAGTTCTGCTTTTCCGCCGCCGAAAATCTCGGAGAACGTTTCGCCGAAGTTGCGGTTTATGACCTTGAAGCGTTCGCCGAATATTCCCTGCATCTCACCCGTTATGTCGGAAATCATTTTTACAAGCTCGGCTTTTGCCTGTTCCAAATCCCCGCACTGCTTTGACATGAACTCATATCTTTCCGACACGCGCTCGTACTCCTCGATGGAATTTACGTTCACATCGCCGAGCCTGCGCACGGTGCCCTTGAGCTCGTTTACGCGCTTCTGCGCGTCCGCCATGGAAGGAATTTCGACTGCGTATTTCTCCGCCGTTCCGAGTGTCAGCTCGTATGACTCCCAAAGCTTTTCGGTTATCTGCTGTTCCTCGCGTGCGTTGTTTTCGCGCTTCATTTCAAGGCGCGAGCGCTCCTGCTCGAGCTTCAGTATGTCGTCGTTTTTATCCTTGCTCTCTTTATCCTTTTTATTTCGGAGAGCTTCAATATCAAGGCGTTCTTTTGCAATTTCCGCAATCCGCAAATCAATCTTCGCCATTTCCTCGGAGAGGCTCTCGCTCTTTTTGCGGTTTTCGTCAATCTCGGCAAGAATCGCCTTGTTCTGTTCCTCAAAATCGAGTATGGTTTTCTCTTTTTGCTCTCGGCTTCCCGCCATCGCTTCGGAAAGCTTCTCTATCTCCTCACAGGCGCGAACCGCCTCCGCTGACTCTGCGCGTATTGCTGCAAGAGACGCTTGCTTTTCAGCCATTTTTTCGGCAAGCTCCGTCTTTTTTGCGGCAAGAGACGAATTGTTCTCCAAAAGCGTTTTTTCCTCGTTTTTGAGAGCTTCGAGTTCATTGCGTTTCTGCTCCGCTTTTGCGAATATCTCGTCCTTTTCTCTTGAAAATGCACTTATTTTTGCGGTAACGGATATTGCTTCCTCATCGAGTGAATCAATCTGCTCGGAAAGCCTTGAGTGGAGCATTTTGAAATTCTCGGTCTCGGTCTTTGCTTTAAGAACCGTATCCTCCGCATTTCTCTTATCGTTCCTGCAAACGTCCATTTCATACGCGATAGCGCTGTATTCGCGTTCGGCTTCCGTTTTTTCGTCTCTGACGGCGGACAAACGCTTTTCCGTATCCCGTATATCGGATTCAAGCTTTTTAATCTCATTTGCACGGCTCAGTATTCCCACGCGCTTTGAGATACTTCCTCCCGTATATGAACCGTCGGCGTTAATCACCTGACCGTCAAGAGTTACCATTCTCACCTTGTAACCGTACTTCTTAGCTGCGGCCGATGCGCTGTTGATATTATCGCACACAACGGTTCTGCCGAGGAGATATCGGAAAACAGGCATGTATTTTTCGTCAAACGACGCAAGGCGCGATGCAAGACCGACAACTCCCGGCTGTGAAAGCAGTCCGTCCTTTTCAATCTCCGTCCCCCGCGTTGTGGTGAGCGGGTAGAATGTCGCGCGGCCGCCGTCCGTTCGCTTAAGAAATGCTATTGCTTCTTTCGCGCTTCGTTCGTCTGCCACTATAATATTTTGGAGCGCTCCTCCGAGAATAGTCTCTATTGCTGTGGTATATTTATCCTCAACGCGCAAAAGGCGCGAGACTGTGCCGTAAATACCGCCGAGCGTGCTTTCCTCTTTTGCCCGCATAACGTTCTTGACGGCATTCGAATATCCCTGAAAATCCTTTTCCATATCGCGTAACATACGCAAATGGTTTTTCATCGTCTCAGCGGAAAGCGAGAGCTTGTTTTCCTGCTCCGATATCTTGGAAACGCGCTCCGAGCGCGATTTGTTTTTAAGCTCGAACCCGACAAGCATATTCCCTATGCTGTCGCGCTTTTCCTCTGCTTCCTCAAGCGCGCGGCGCACCTCTGCATATTTCTTTTTCGATTCGGAGAGCTCGTTTTCGCGAAGGCTCAGTTCTTCCTCTATGTCGTTTTTTCTCTGCTTAAGGCTTCCGACAGAGGCGTCGATTCCCGAAACCGATACCAATGCCTTTGATATATCGTCCTCACAAATGCGGATTTTTGTGCGAACACCGTCTATCTGCGATTCGGCGCTGTCGCTTTTTCCCGATGCCGCAAGTGCCTGAGTGCGTATTTCTTCTATTTCCGCAGTTACCGTTCTTTCCTTGTTTTCAAGCTCTGCCACGCGCGCACGGCGGTTCTCTATCTGCGCGGATATCTCTCCCGCGCGCGAGGAATCGTCGTTTATTTCCGCGCGTATGCGTTCAATATTTCTCACGTTCGCCTCGGCTGTGCTGTTCTGCGCGGCAAGGCTGTTTGAAAGTTCATTTAGTGAAGTTTCAAGCGCACGGCGGCGTATGCGCTCGCCCTCTGCCTCAACGTCCTTTTCGCGCATATTGTCCGCGAGCTTCTCAACCTCTGCATAAAGCGATTCAAGCGCGGCGCGGGACGCACCGAACTGGCTGCATACAACTTCATAATCGTTTGAGAGCTTCTGTTCGTTTTCTTTCGCGCGAGCTAGGTTTTCAGTCCAGATGCTTACCTCAAGCGAACGAAGCTCGTCATATATTTTCAAATACTCGCGCGCTTTCTCCGCCTGCTTCTTAAGCGGACCCACCTGCGCCTCTATCTCCGAAAGGATGTCGCGCAGACGGACAAGGTTCTCTTCCGTGGAATTAAGCTTGCGTTCGGATTCTTCCTTCCTGTGGCGAAATTTTGAGATTCCCGCCGCTTCCTCAAAGATTTCGCGCCTGTCCCCGCTCTTTGCCGATAAAATTTCGTCTATTCTTCCCTGACCTATTATTGAATAGCCGTCGCGCCCGAGTCCCGTATCCATAAACATCTCGTTTATGTCGCGGAGCCTTACCGCGCTTCGGTTTATGTAATACTCGCTCTCGCCTGAACGGTAGAGCCGTCTCGTAACCGTTATTTCGTTATATTCGCTCGGAAGCGTGCCGTCCGAATTGTCTATCGTGAGCGATACCTCGGCAAAGCCTACCGCACCGCGCTTTTGCGTTCCCCCAAATATGACATCTTCCATCTTGCTTCCGCGGAGGTTCTTTGTGGACTGTTCGCCGAGTACCCACCGCACAGCGTCGGATATATTTGATTTTCCGCTTCCGTTCGGCCCTACGATAGCGGTTATGCCGTCGTCAAAGCTTATAACCGTCTTATCCGGAAAGGATTTAAAGCCCTGCAACTCAAGACCTTTAAGACGCAAACAGACCACCTCCCTGTATCGTACAAATATACTTATATAGTTTATCAATTTTTTCGCTGTTTTGCAAGGAAATAATACAAATTTAAATTCATATTTTTTCGTTTTGGTATTTACTTTTCGTTTTCTTTCTGTTATAATACACTTCGTGAATGGGGGCGTAGCTCAGTTGGGAGAGCG
>CAKSEF010000041.1 GCA_934446465.1 uncultured Oscillospiraceae bacterium | reverse complement strand
CCGACTCCCATCTGATAGGAAAAGCCGCTGCCTCACACGCCAGAAGAGGGGCGGGTGATACAGCGGCTGCTGGTTTTTCTGTTTTTTGAAGCTCAGGTGTTCGAACCACACCAGACCATAAATTCGGCAGGGCGCATCTTAAAAATGTCGCCTCTCGCGGGGCAAAACCGGAATTTTGAAAAATCAAGTTTTTGCAACTTTTTCATTCTAAAAGTTGCGCATTATATGTGAAAATACCGCACTTTCGTGCGGTGTTTTCGGCGTTGCATCTTTCATCAACACATTTTGGTGCACCCGGCGGGATTCGAACCCACGGCCTTCAGAGTCGGAGTCTGACGCGCTATCCAACTGCGCTACGGGTGCGTGAACGTAATTCAGTATAACAAAAAAAGTGTTTTTTGTAAAGCGAATATGCGTATAAAAATAACGGCTGCGGAAAAAAATATGTAATACGCGAGGTGATTTTATGAACATGTCAAAGAAGGAATATGCGGAGTATGTGGCAAAAATGGAGCCAAAAAGTCCGCATCTTAAAAATTTTATCAAGGCGTTTGTTATCGGCGGGCTGATTTGCGTGGCAGGTCAGGCATTCGTCGATATGTATTCGTATTTCGGAATGCCGACCGACGACGCGGCTGCCGCCACAAGCATAACTCTGATAGGGATTTCTGCGGTTTTGACGGGCTTCGGACTGTACGACAAGCTTGCAAAGCACGCGGGTGCGGGAACGCTTGTTCCGATTACGGGCTTTGCAAACTCGATAGTGTCAGCGGCGCTCGAGTTCAAGAGTGAGGGATTTGTTCTCGGCATGTGTGCCAATATGTTTAAGCTTGCGGGGCCCGTGCTTGTCATGGGAACGTCCGCGTCAGTCGTCTACGGACTGATACTTTTGATTTTCGGGTGATTGATATGAACAAAAACGGAACAGTTTCTTTTAAGAACAGACCGATAATAGCAGGTGCGGGAAGTGTTGTCGGAAAGCGCGAGTCAGAGGGCCCTCTTGCGACGTTTTTTGACGAGACCGTAAGCGACGGAAGATACGGCGAAAAAACGTGGGAGCAGGCGGAAAGCAAGTTCCAGCAGGCGGCGCTGTCTCACGCCATGAACAACGCGCATATAACGACAGAAAAGCTCGGGTGTATTTTTTCGGGAGACCTCTTAAACCAATGCACGGCATCAAGCTTTGCGTACCGCGACAACGACGTTCCGTTTCTCGGGCTTTACGGCGCGTGTTCGACATTTGCGGAGGGTCTTGCGATGTGCGCGCTCTTTGCGGACGGCGGATATATGCCGTATTCGGCAGTCTGCGTATCATCGCATTTTTGTACGGCTGAACGACAGTACAGAAATCCGCTCGCTTACGGAGGGCAGCGCCCGCCGTCGGCGCAAAGAACGGTTACGGGCGCGGGCGCGGTCATTGTTGCGTCATCGGGAAACGGCCCGCGGATACCGTGTGCGACATTCGGCGCGGTAGTTGATTCGGGAATTAAGGATGCAAACAACATGGGCGCGGCAATGGCACCCGCGGCATACGAAACCCTAAAAAAACATTTTGAAAACACGGGAGCCTCGCCTGCAAGCTATGACCTGATTGCAACGGGAGACCTCGGAGAGGTCGGGAGAAAGATAGTTATTGAACTCTTCTCAAGAGACGGAGTTAAAATTGAAAACAACTATATCGACTGCGGATGCAAAATGTTTGACAATCACAGACAGGATATGCACGCGGGTGCATCGGGCGCCGCATGTTCCGCAACGGTTTTTTCTTCCTATATATTGAAGGAAATGAAAAAGGGGACATGGAAGCGTGTACTTCTCGCGGGAACGGGGTCGCTTCAGTCGCCGCTTACCGTTCAGCAGAAGGAGACGATACCTTCTGTCTGCCACGCAGTTGAAATTGTATCGGGGGAATAGAAATGGATTATTTATGGGCTTTTATTGTCGGAGGCATACTCTGCGGAATAGGACAGATTCTCATAGACAGAACGAAGCTTACTCCGGCACGCATACTCACGGGATATGTGGTTGCGGGATTGATTCTTTCCGCCGTGGGAATCTACGGGCCGATAGCCGAGTTCGGCGGAGCGGGGGCTACCGTACCGCTCACGGGGTTCGGGCATCTCCTTGCGAAAGGCGTAAAGGATGCTGTCGGCGACGGTGAGATTCTCGGCGTATTCAGAGGGGGATTAACATCCGCGGCGGCGGGAATATGCGCGTCTGTCGTTTTCGGATTTGCCGCTGCGCTTGTGTTTAAAACCCACGAAAAATAATTGCCTGTCCGAGGTTTTAAAAAACAGTTGACATATAAGGTGAAATATGGTATTCTATTATAGCACGTGAGAGTGCATAATGTCCGCATGGCACCTGCCGCTGTGGTGGAATCGGCAGACACAAAGGACTTAAAATCCTTCGATAGAAATATCGTACCGGTTCAAGTCCGGTCAGCGGCACCATATATATCGCGGAGTGGAGCAGTCCGGTAGCTCGTCGGGCTCATAACCCGAAGGTCGTAGGTTCAAATCCTGCCTCCGCAACCAAACCCCCGAACGAAAGTTCGGGGGTTATTTTTTCAAAAATAAGTTATGATACCGACGGGCGGTTTGTCGGTAATGACATTACTCCCCCAAACTTTCGTTCGGGGGAGTTTGTGCTTGCCGTTGCAAACAGATTTATCTTAAATAGAACCAAACTGTTTTCTGTTTTGAATAATCACCGTTTCCGGCGAATGTGGTAATCGTGAGGTAATCTACCGTTCCTTTGCCTGCCAATTCATCCGTTTCTATCGGAATGTAGCATTCGGATGAACCGCCTGCATAAAGTTCAAGATGCTCATACTCGCTGGGATTTTTATACACTGACAAAGAGGCGTCTTGAACAGAACCGCTGCTTGTAACAAACTTAAAATCCAGAAGAATAAAATCCACGAAGCTGTAAGCGGCATCGTCTTCATTATATTTGAGTGATACGTCGCATTTCAAATACCATGTGTCCTTGTCATAAGTATAATATTCCGAAGTATTAAGCAATTTTTCCATTTCTGCGGGACTCAAAATGCCTCTCGGGGTAATATCGAAGGTTGTTTTCGGTTCTGTTGCTCCGAGGTTAAAAACATTTACGGTAACCTTATCCCCGAGCTTAAACGGATGATTTCGTGTTCCGTCTTTTATCTGAGAAATGCTGAAGTTTTGTTCTTTGCTTATTAAAACAGACCTTGTCATATTATCCCAGTTGACGTAATACCCGAATGCCTCGGCGACGTATCTTGCGGGAGCGAGCGTTCTGCCGTTCATTATTACGGGAGTAACGTCCATTTTAAAAGCTGTGCCGTTGATATATCCGACCGTGCTGTTTAACGTCATTTTTACGGTGGTGTTATCCTTCGTGCAAACTGCGGTTTTGGTCGATGCGTCCCAATTTACGGTTGCTCCCATTGCCTCAAATATCGCCCTTATGGGAACCATTGTCCGACCGTTGATGGTTTGGGGCTGAACGTCGAAATTGATTTTATATCCTTCGAGATATACCTTTATTTCCTGGTTCCCCGCAGACGCAACGCCGGTTAAGGAAACAATCATGACGAAAGCGGTTAAAATTGCAATAAATCTTTTCATTCTTTACATTCCCTTCACAGAATTATCAGCATTTCTGATTTGCAGTGCAAAAACAGTCTCCCCCCTTTTTTTGCGGACATTTGCAAATAAAAAATGCGCCTACCGAAGCAGACGCATAAAAAACGCAAACTCCGATAGTCGCCAAACTATTTTAACAGATAGAGATTATACATTCTACCAAAAGAAATTTGCGTTTTTTTACATATTCAATAGGTAGAATGTAAAAAAGAGTACAAAAAATACATAGCTACTCCGCATGGAACAGCAAAAATATTAAAATAGTTTGGCATAACTATGATACCACATTTTTGGGAAAATACAAATGTTTTTTAAAATAAAAATCCGCAGGATAAAAAATCCTGCGGAAAATTGATTCGTTTTCAATTAGTGTTTTTCCCAATCCATTTGCGCAGAAAATCGATCTGCTTGGGGGTATGAAACCAATGCTCGACGTTTTCCGTGACGGACAAATTGCAGCCGTGCCTGCTTACAAAAGCGGCAACGACATCCCGTGAGGTCAGATTGTCGCGGGAGGCATACAATATTTCCGTTTTTGAAAGCCATTCCGCCTACTCCTTGTTTCCGCCTTTGCCGTGTATGCAGAGACATACCTTTGACGACGGGGCTCCCCATATAATTGCGGGAATTTTGCAGATTTTGGTTATTTCCCTTTTCATGTTCTTATGTTCCTTTCAATAGGTATGATAATTTGAAGGGTGAAAACACCGTCTTTCGGCTCAAATGTACAGATTCCGCGGTAGTGTGAGGTGATAGTATAAATGCTTCGGCAGCCGTAGCCGTGATTCTGCCTTTCGGACGAGGGCAGACCGTTATTCTTTTTTATGTCCCCCGAATACGGGTTTTTAATTTCGATTAACAGCTTGCTGTGTCGGATTCCGCAGTAGAGGCTGACCCATTTTTTTGAACTTTCGATATCGGATACGGCACGGAAGGCATTTTCAAGTCCGTTTGAGATGACGGAGCAGAACTCGGTTTCAGAAAGCGGAATGTCATTTTCAAGGTTTGCATCGACTGTAAATTCAACACCCTCCTCGTTTGATTTTTGCAGAAAAAACGAGCAGAGAAGATTAAGCGTTTCGTTTTTGCAGAACCGCTTGAGCGTTATTGAGTCGATATCCGAGCGGATTTCTTTTATATATTCCTTTGCCCGGGACGTATTGCCGGAGTCTATGTATCCTTCAATCATTGCGAGGTGGTGGCGCATATCGTGCTGATAGACGGCGGTCTGAGTACGCGTTTCATTAAGCATGGCGATTTGCTCCTTCGCCGACGCAAGCTGGCGCTCGAGAACCGTCTGCGCCGACTGCATATCATGCTTTTCGCTCATGGTTTTATAGTTGTCGGGCAGAAGAAAATAAAAAGCAAAGACAACTATTGTCGGGAGATAACGCACAAGCATACCGCTCGGTGTATTGAACGATGCAAAATTGACGTTCATATACGCGAAAGCGTAAATATAATAGAGAACGGGAACGATTGAAAACTTCAGGAACAGACTTTTCTCGCCGTACTTAAAGAGATAGTTAAACCTGCGTTTGAAAACGAAGCAGACGAGCGTGAGCACGCATACATACGAAAGGAGATTTGATATGAGGAGCGCTTCTTTGCCGCCCGAGATGAACTGCTTCGTAAAGTTGCTGACAATTATGGTTGGTGCGGTGAAAACCATTCCCGTAATAATCATAAACGCAGTCTTTATGACACCGTATTTTGCGGTGAACAGGAATATAAAAAAGAACGGAACGTGCATGGTAAACACAATTATTTTTAGGAAGTTATAAGAGCCCATTACACTGCGGAGAACGTCGTTTATCACCATGAGAATCAGAACAAGCGCGGGAATGAGAAATTTCTGCGCGCGGTTAAGGCTTGACCAGCGCATATCGGAAATCATCCAGAGCAGAATGAAAACGAAAAGAAGAACAAGTGAGGGGGAATATGTTGTAATAATCATAAAATCACGTCCTTTCCGCAAAAAGGAGCTTCATATAGCTCTTTTGCAATGATGGGTAGAGAAGTCTTGAAACGGGTACGTTTTTTTTCGAGAATGTTATAATCCCCGACGGGGACAGCTCTTTTATCTGGAGCATATTTACAATATACGAGCGGTGTGTTCGGACAAACTCACTGCGCGAGAGCAGAAGCTCCTCATAGTTTTTTAGCGTGCCCGAAACCTCCTGAACCGTCTTGTCCGTCAAGTTGAAATACAGGTGCTTTCCGTTCACCTCGACGTAGGTGAGCGATGAGAACGGAATGTGTATAATTGTATCCCCGGATTTTACCGTGATTCCGTCGCGCGGTTCGGATTCCCGAAGTGCGAGCGTGTCAAGAATCGGGAAGAGAAGGCGTTCGCTGACGGGCTTGAGAATGTAGTCGAGGGCCTTGACTCCGTAGCTTTCATAGGCGAACCCCGGAGAGGACGTGAGAAATACGATATCAGATGCCGTGTCAAACATACGTATCTCACGGGCGGCGGAGATTCCGTCAATTCCCGGCATTATGACATCGAGAAGATACAGAGTGAACCGTTCTTTTTTCGCCGCGTCCAAGAGCTCGCTTGCGCCGGAAAACGCCTTATAGCGCAGGGGTGTGCCGGAATCGCACTGCCACTTGGCGAGAAGATTCAAAACCGATTTGAGTTCTTCGGGCTTATCGTCGCAAACCGCAATATACATACATTCTACCTCCGCAAAAATCATCTGCTTTGATTTTATCACATATTGCCCCGCACCGCCACAGTGTTTTTGCATTTCGGGGAGAAAAAATACACATTTCGCGCACAAGGCAAAAAAAGGAGTGCATGTTGTGGTACACTCACGGATAATAGGTTAGTATCGGCATCTTTGCGGGAGGTGAGGTTCTGATGTCATGGGTTGCGTGGCCAATCGCGGGGATAAGCGTTTGTGCCGCGGCCGCGATGTGGTTCCGAATAGTACAGCTTGCGATGGACGGTGTTAAAAGCATGGTGGACAGTGCGTCTGTCCAGCTTTCCGTTTGCCGTCAGAGAAACCGCAATGCGCAGGGCGGTGCGGATGAGCGCGCAGTTCTCGAAAGAAGCGAGGACATATACCGCCAGGCTGTGGAGCACTATAACAGCACATTGCATAAGCCATGGAACTATTTGCCGGGACGGCTTTTGGGGTTTAGGAGCAAGAACTGCGAATAATCCCAACCGCGTTCCGTACAGGAGCCGACGACTGAAAATCAATCTGTTTCATAAGGAGAGAAAAACATGAAGAAGACCGCAAAAATTCTGGCCGCAGTGCTGATGCTTGTTATGGTATTCGGCGTTTTTGCAGGCTGCGGAGCAAGCCCCGAGTCAGAAGAGCTTGAAAAGTTCATCAATACGGATATGAAGGACATAACGGCAAACTACGAAGATGTAAAGGCCGAGATTTCAAAATGGGAGGACATGCAGGACAACACCGCGATTGCCGAAAGCATAAGCGGAAAAGTGCTCCCGAAGATAAACGATTCGCTTGACAAGCTCTCGAAAATCACACTTGAGACGGAGAGCGTAAAGGCACTCAAGGATAAGTACGAAAAGTCGATGACGACATTCAAGGCAGGATACGAAATGATGCTCGACGCCTGCAACAAAAACGATGTAGAGTTATCGACAGCGGCAGGGGATAAGCTCAAGGAGGGCACGGAACAGCTCAACGAATACAACACGGAGCTTGAAAAACTTGCCGACGAAAACGGAATGACCGTTGAATATTAAGCTGTATCGCAACGCTCTTAAACCGCGCGGTTAAAGACAGATAAAAAAGGAGAAATTGATATGAAAAAGATTATTGCAATTACACTTTTGCTTGTTATGGGACTCTCGCTTCTCGCGGGATGCGGTTCCGACCCCGTAGCAGACGATTTTACGAAATACATGAACACAGACATGGTTGATGTCAACGCAAACTACGACAAAATCAAGGAAGAATCCGGCAAATGGGAAAACTACACAAAGGATGAGGAAGTCATCAACAGCGCAAATAATGTAATTCTTCCGCTTATCAACGATTCGCTTGACAAGCTCTCAAAAATCAACCCCGAGACAGATGAAGTCAAGAGTATCAAAGATAAGTATGTCAAGGTAATGGAAGCATACAAGGAAGGCTATACAAAAACTGTTGAATACTGCAATACGGGCGACGAGACAGCAATGAACACAGGCAAGGCAAAGCTTGAAGAGGGAATCAAGCTCCTTGATGAATATAACAAAGCTCTTGAAAGCCTCGCAGAAGAAAAGGGAATGACAATAGAATATTAATCAGGCAAAAAAACAACGGCGGGAAAGCATTTCCCGCCGTTGTTTTTTATTATTACCTGTTGTAAGCTCTCCACAGCAGAGTTACGATTTGTGCTCTGGTGCAGGTGTTGTCAGGGGCGAATAAACCGCCGCCGATACCGTTTGTAATGCCGTTGTCCACAGCCCATTTTACCGCATTCGCGTAATAGGCGTCTGCCGGAACATCGCTGAAGCCGGATGCGCCCGAAGCGGAGGCCCTGAACGCACGGAACAGAAACGTTACGCCGTGTGCACGGGTGCAGACTGCATCGGGACTGAACTTGTCGGTGCTTGTTCCTACTGTGATTCCTTCGCTGAGTGCCCAGCGAACGGCTTCCGTGTAGTATGCGTCCGACGGAACGTCCGTCATGTTCATGGCGTAGTTTACCACGGGCGAACCCGCCGCGCGCCACATGAAAGTAACAATCTGTGCGCGTGTGCAGGGACTGTTCGGCGCAAACAGGTAATTGCCGACACCGCCGGTGATGCCTTTTCCCGCCGCCCACTTGACCGCTTCATAGTAATAAGCATCATTGGGTACGTCATAGAAGAAGTTAAGGACGCTGTTGTCTTCCGCGAAGACTGTGCTGACCTTAACGCTGCTGCCGGGCATTGTGAAGGAGTATTTCCCGCTGCCGTTATCCGTGAGCTTAAGTTCATTGCCGATACTGTCGGTAACGGTTACGGTTTCAAGCTCATAGCCGTTGTCGGGATTGGCGCTTACGTTTACGGTGCTTCCTTTGACCGCGCTCTTGGCGTCGGCAGACACGGAACCGTGTTCGGTTTTGGCAATATTTATCTCATAGGACAGAACGGAACTGTTGTCGTGGCGCCCCGATTTGTCTGGAGTCCACGACGCCTCAAGGGTAATGTCGGACGCGTAATCCTCGGCTCCGAGTGTCAGGGACTTCACGGCAGCCGTACCACCGTTAATCAGCCAGCCGTTAAAGGTGAAGTACTTGCAGACAGGATTCGGTATGCGCGTTTCGGTGCCGTATGTATGAGAAGAGGGGAGGTTTTCTCCCGCGGCAAGCGAGCGATAAGTAATGGCATAGGATTCGGCTTTCCATGCGGGGTAGAGCGTTACGGCTTCATTACCCGTATAAGCTCCGCCGAGGTCATACATCTTCGCGCCGCCGTCCGAGGTTGTCCAGCCGATTTGCGTGTAGCCCCTGCGGGTAAAGCCGGCGTTCGGGAGGGTAAGGTCTTCGCCGTAGACCTTGTTTTGCTCAAACTGTGCTCCCGTGCCGTTTGCACCCGGGGCAAAGGTGACGGCAACATTTTTGTTGAAAAATTTGATGAACTTCGCTTTTGAAATTTTGTTCACGTTATTTATGTCGGTAAGGACGGCGTCCGCGCCGCTCGGGTTCTCGCTTGTAATCATGATTATGTCCTGCCCGAGGGAAATCTTCGGGTCTTCGAGCCCGCAGTCGAGCGTTATTGTATCGTCGGGGCTTGTGGCAATAAGCGTCAGCGTGCCGCCGTTTACCGTGAGCGTGCCGTCAATGCAGACGGCAGAATCCACGCCCTGCATCACCACATCGCCGCTGTTGACCGTGATGTCGCCGAGGCAGTCTGCGGGCCAGTTATAGGAAGCTTTGCCGAGAATATCAATGCTTCCGTCCCCGCTGAAAACGAGGGAATTTGCAATGATGCCGGTAGACCACATAGATTCGACCTTGTTTCTGCCGTTGAGGACGATTTTAAGCACGTCCAAATCAGATGAGTCAATCGGGGATTCGTCATCGCAGGAAATGGTTGTGTTATCAAGAGTCAGAATACCGCCGCCCTCCTGCGAGCTGTCGGCTTCTGCTCTGACGGAGGTGTTGCTTCCGTTAATTATCAGTCTGTAGCCGTTAAGGTCAAACGACAGGTTTCCCTTGATGCTCATAAAGAGGGTGCTTTCTCTTTGAATATTGTAATCTGCAAGGGTATCTCCGTCGTTAAGCTGTCTGTTATTGTAAGTAAGCACCTGCTGGTCGGACGGAGTGCCCGCTTTTTCCCGAATCTTCGTCTTGACCTCCGAGATTGTAGAACCCGGCTCCACGTTAAGCGTGAGAGTTCTTCCGGTGGGTAATTTGACAAAGATTTGCATTGAACCCTCGCCGTTGGCCGCCGTTACGGAGGGGAGCAGGGTCAGGCACAGTGCAAGCGCCGTCAGGATGCTTATAATCCTTTTCCGCATGATGATTCCTCCTTAAGAAATATTTGCGGTTACGGCATTATTTTAGCACACTCTGAGATTCGGCACAAGGGGAATCCGCCCGAAAAATACCCGCGAGGCAGATTTCAGGGACGGAGTTTGAAAAATAAAAATTTTCTCAAATGAATTGACAAGTTTTATAACAATAAGTATAATAATATGCGGGACACAGTAAACTATCGGAGGTTCATGATGAAAGCAAAGAAAAAACGCAATTTGACGAGGAAAGAAATGGACGAGCTTATTCTGCGCTTTTCAAAGGAGCTTGTCTCGCTCAGGGGCAAGGCAAAAATCTCGCAGGGTGAGCTTGCGAACATGATAGGCGTATCACGTCAGACATACGGCGCGATAGAGCGCGGGGACAGGAAGATGACGTGGTGCACATATCTTGCGCTTATACTGTTCTATGACTATAACAGCAACACCCACCAAATGATTAGGGACATAGGCGTGTTCCCCACAAAGATTACGGACAGGTTCAACTCACCCGAGGACAACAACAGGGTAAATATTATGTCTCTTTTGGACGACAGGGGTCAGGGACTCGTTAAAAAGCTTGACGAACGCGCTCTGAGTTCAATAAGGACAATGATGATGGTTGAGTATGCAAGATGCGCGAATATTTCGGGAGACGCGGCTATCAGAGCGTTTGACGGAATATCGTTTGTGAACGGGGACGAAGACGACGAGCGTGCGGCGAAGGCATTGAGGGGAATAAGGAAGAAAAAGAGAAATGACAACCAGTGAGATAAGGAAAAAGACATTAAGCTTTAAAAAGGAATTCGGAATTAAACGCTGCGTTTCTTCGGCACTGTACTCGGCAATAGAGAAACAGGGATACACAATAGTTGAATACAACAACATTTATAATGACGAAAATGTGGAACAGCTTTTGGATGCGCTTAAGCTGAAAGACGTTGCAAAAAAGCTCAGGGGATTTACATATGCCGATAGAAATTATCGGATTGTCTTTCTGCACGACAGTCTCTCGGAGTCGGAGAAGACGATTGTCCTCGCGCACGAGGCAGGGCATATATATCTGAGCCACTTGTCGTCGGAGATGCGTATGGGGCGGGATGTGCAGGAAGAATATGAGGCAAACGAATTTGCGCACTATCTTCTGAACCCGCCGTCGGACAACAGGCGTGCGGTAAAAACAGTATGTGCCGTTTCCGTCCTTCTGCTTGCCGTGCTTGGTGCGCTTGTTATAAGGAACGCGTATGTCCGCGGTAAGTATTACGGGGATTTTTACGTAACATCATCCGGTGAAAAATACCATGAACGCCAATGTATTTTCGTGAGGAACAAGACGAATATACACCGATTGACAAAAGAGGAATTTGAAGACGGCAAGTACGAACCGTGCAAAGTGTGCCTGCCGTGAAATCAACACGAAATCAGAGCTCTAATTTTCTTGATTTTTTTCAAGATATGATATATAATGATAGAAACCTGACGGAAAGATTTTATCCGACCACAAGGCAATATTTATCGTTGAATAAGTTTTGCCGCGTTCTCTTTCCGAGGACGCGGTTAATTTTTTTAGGGAGGCAGAAATATGGAAACACGAGTTGCGGTTATGGGAATAATTGTCGAGGAGATTGCATCTGTCGAGGAGCTCAACGCCCTTCTTCACGAGTACGGAAGCTTTATTATCGGCAGAATGGGTATTCCGTATCACAAGCGCGGAATCAACATTATAAGTATCGCGGTTGACGCACCGTCAGACACAATTTCGGCGCTTGCGGGGAAGGTAGGCAGGATTTCCGGCATAAGCGTCAAGACGGCTTACTCAAACATCTGACATGAACGAAAAATTTTTATCTCTTGCAGAAGCTCTTATATCAAAACGCAGTTTGTCAGTTTCGGAGTACGGTGAGATAGTTTCTCTGTATAACGCGGAAAATGCGGAATATCTCGCTTCCGTTGCCGAGGCTGAGCGGAAAAGGGTTTACGGAAACAAGGTTTTTATACGCGGATTGATTGAGATATCAAATTACTGCAAAAACAACTGCCGTTACTGCGGAATACGTGCGGGGAACAGCTCGTGCTCGCGTTTTCGGCTTTTGCCGGACGAGATTTTTGCGTGCTGTGAGAGGGGATACGCCCTCGGCTTCCGCACATTTGTCATGCAGGGCGGGGAGGACGGATTCTATACCGATGATGTTCTCGTTCCGCTGATTGACCGAATAAAGAATGCTTTTCCCGACTGCGCCGTTACGCTTTCCCTCGGCGAGCGGGGATATGAGAGCTTCGCAAGGCTCAAAAGGGCGGGCGCGGACAGATACCTGCTCCGCCATGAGACTGCCGACCGGGAGCATTACGAAAAACTGCACCCGAGCGCGATGTCGTTTGAAAACAGAATGGACTCGCTGAAGCTCTTAAAAGAGCTGGGATATCAGACAGGGGCCGGGTTCATGGTCGGCTCGCCGTACCAAATGGAGGAAACGCTTGCAAAAGACCTCAAATTTATTGAGGAGTTTGCGCCCGATATGTGCGGAATCGGGCCGTTTATACCGCACAGAGACACGCCGTTTGCGGATTTTCCCGCGGGAGATGCGGGAAAGACTTGCTATCTGCTGTCAATAATACGCATTATGTTCCCGAACATTCTCCTGCCGGCTACGACGGCGCTTGCGTCGCTCTCGGGCGACGGACGTATACGGGGGATGCTTTCGGGCGCGAATGTTGTTATGCCGAACCTGTCGCCTGCATCAACGCGCGAAAAATATGCCCTGTACAACGGCAAGGCATCAACGGGTATCGAGAGCGCGGAGGGGTTAGAGTCCCTGCAAAAGCAGATGCGGAGCATAGGTTACGAAATTTGCGTTTCGCGCGGAGATATAATTAAATAGCTGACGGGGAGGAACACCTACCCGAAAGAAAGGAAACGGAAAAATGGCTGTATATAATCCAAAATCATTGTCGGCGGAGGAGTTTATAAACGACGAGGAAATACTCGAAACCCTCGAATATGCCGAAAAAAACAAAAATAACGAGGCACTCATTGACGAGATTCTCGAGAAAGCGCGTCCCAAAAAGACGGCGCGCGGATGCGTGTGCGCGGGGCTTACGCACCGCGAAGCATCGGTTCTTCTCGCGTGTGAAATCCCCGAAAAAATACAGAAGATATACGAGATAGCGGAGGAAATCAAGCTCGCGTTTTACGGCAACCGCATAGTTATATTTGCACCGCTGTATCTGTCAAACTACTGCGTAAACGGGTGCGTATACTGCCCGTATCATCTCAAAAATAAGCACATAGCCCGCAAAAAGCTCACGCAGGAAGAGGTGCGCCGCGAGGTGATTGCGCTTCAGGACATGGGGCATAAGCGCCTTGCGATAGAGGCGGGCGAGGACCCGAAGAACAACCCGCTTGAGTATATACTCGAGTGCATCGACACGATTTACTCGATAAAGCATAAGAACGGCGCGATACGCCGTGTGAACGTAAATATCGCGGCGACCACGGTTGAAAATTATACGCGCCTGCGCGATGCGGGGATAGGAACATATATTCTGTTCCAGGAAACATATCACAAAAAGAGCTATCTCGAGCTTCACCCCACAGGGCCGAAGCACGATTACGATTACCATACCGAAGCAATGGACAGAGCGATGCAGGGCGGGATAGACGATGTCGGACTCGGCGTTCTTTTCGGGCTCGAGCTTTATAAGTACGAGTTTGCGGGACTCATCATGCACGCCGAGCATCTCGAAGCGGTGCACGGCGTAGGGCCTCACACAATAAGCGTTCCGAGAATCAAGCACGCGGACGATATTGACGCCGATGCGTTTGATAACTCCATTTCCGATGAGATTTTCGCAAAAATAACGGCCTGCATACGACTTGCGGTTCCGTACACGGGAATTATAATTTCAACCCGCGAGTCGGAGAACGTTCGCGGAAAGCTCCTGCGTCTGGGCGTTTCGCAGGTAAGCGGGGGCTCGAGGACGTCCGTCGGCGGATATGCGGAAAAGCTCCGACCGCACGATACGGAGCAGTTTGACGTTTCCGATACGCGCACGCTTGACGAGGTTGTCTGCTGGCTCATGGAGAACGGGCACATACCGTCGTTCTGCACGGCGTGCTACCGCGAAGGGCGCACGGGCGACAGGTTTATGTCGCTGTGCAAGAGCGGGCAGATACTGAACTGCTGCCATCCGAACGCTCTTATGACCCTTACCGAATATCTCGTCGATTATGCGTCCGACAAGACGAAGGAAATCGGTTATAAGATGGTCGCGGACGAGCTTATGCGTATCCCGCGGGAAAACGTGCGCGAAATTGCGCGTCAGCACATTGAGGATATAAAGAACTCAAACAAACGCGACTTCAGATTTTAGGAGGCGTAAATAATGGGACTTAACGACACCGTAAGCGCCGACCGTGTGCGGATTGCGATTTTCGGTGCGCGGAATGCGGGAAAATCCAGCCTCATTAACGCAATTACGGGTCAGGGCGTTTCCGTAGTTTCGGAAACTGCGGGAACAACGACCGACCCCGTGCGCAAGACGATGGAGCTTCTGCCGCTCGGCGCGTGCGAAATAATCGATACTGCGGGCATTGACGACTTTGGTGAGCTCGGCGAAAAGCGCGTTGCACAGACGAAAAAAATACTGCGAGGAACGGACATTGCAATTCTTGTCCGTGATGTGAAAAAGGGACCCGCCGAAGAAGAAAATGAGCTTTTAGGCGAGATTAAGAGACTCGGGATACCGCATATAACGGTTTACAACAAGGCAGACACGCTGTCCGAGATACCCGAGGCAAAGGAAAATGAAATATATGTCAGCGCAAAGAACGGGAAGAACATAACCGAGCTTAAGAACCTTCTCGGCTCGTTTGCACGGGCAGAGAAAAGACGGATAATAGGAGACCTGATTGAGCGCGGGGACACGGTTCTTCTCATAACTCCGATAGACGCGGCGGCGCCGAAAGGGCGTCTCATTCTTCCTCAGCAGCAGACATTGCGCGATGTTCTTGATTCCGGTGCAATTCCGATACTGTGCCGTGAGACGGAGATAGACGATGCGCTTTCTTCGCTTGCAAAGGAGCCGAAGATTGCCGTATGCGACTCGCAGGTGTTCCACATCGCGGATGAAAAGGTGCCGAAAAATATACCCCTTACATCATTTTCGCTGTTATTTGCGCGGTATAAGGGGAACTTTAGTGCGCTCCTTGAGGGTGCGGCGGCGATTGACGGGCTTTGTGAGGGCGACAGAGTTTTAATTTGCGAGGCGTGTACTCATCATCGGACGTGTCAGGATATAGGCACGGTAAAGATACCGAATCTGCTCCGCAGGTACACGGGTGTAAGTCCGCAGTTCGAGTTCACTTCGGGCGGAGATTTCCCGTCAGACCTGTCAAAGTATGCGCTTATTATACACTGCGGCGGCTGCATGATAAATGACCGCGAAATGTCAAGGCGCGTAAATGATGCCCGGAATGCGGGAATACCCGTTGTCAATTACGGCATGGCGATAGCGCATATGCGGGGGATTCTTTCCCGTGCGTCAGCCTGTTTTGAAAAATAAGTTACAGGCGTTTTAAACTACTTTTTTAATGTAAATAAGCACTTTTGTTTTTATCTTTCATAATGAACATTATTGACTTTCCCCTCGGCAGAGAATATTATTGCTTTCGTTGGTAATAAAATGAAACTGCGAGGGGAATTTTATGAATGATTATATGAATAATGTTCTTGAAGAAATCAGGAAAAAGAATCCTGACCAGCCGTTGTTTATTCAGACTGCGGAGGAGGTTTTTTCGGGCATTGCATCGATTGTGGAAATACACCCCGAATATGAAAAGGCCGCGCTCTTGGAGCGAATGACCGAGCCCGACCGCGAGATTACGTTCCGCGTTGCGTGGACGGACGACAACGGCGCAGTACATATAAACCGCGG
>CAKSEF010000040.1 GCA_934446465.1 uncultured Oscillospiraceae bacterium | reverse complement strand
GCATACCTGATTTTTAAGCGATATTACTGGTTGATGCCGATAACAACACCCGAACCGACTGTTCTGCCGCCTTCACGGATAGCGAAGCGGAGACCTTCTTCGATAGCGATAGGTGTGATAAGCTCAACGTTCATAACAACGTTGTCGCCCGGCATGCACATCTCAACGCCGTCTTCAAGCGTGATAACGCCTGTAACGTCAGTTGTACGGAAATAGAACTGCGGACGGTAGTTGGAGAAGAAAGGCTTATGACGGCCGCCCTCTTCCTTCTTAAGAACGTAAACCTGGCCCTTGAACTTTGTGTGCGGATGGATTGAACCCGGCTTTGCAAGAACCTGTCCGCGCTTAATTTCGTCGCGAGCTACGCCGCGGAGAAGAGCACCGATGTTGTCGCCTGCTTCTGCATAGTCGAGGAGCTTGCGGAACATTTCGATACCTGTAACAACAGTTGTTCTCTTCTCTTCTGTGAGACCGACGATTTCAACTTCTTCGTTCATCCTAATCTGACCACGCTCAACACGGCCTGTTGCAACAGTACCGCGGCCTGTGATTGTCATAACGTCTTCAACAGGCATAAGGAACGGGAGGTCAGCCTTACGCTCAGGAGTCGGGATATACTCGTCAACAGCCTTCATGAGCTCAAGAATCGGAGCGTACTCAGGAGCATTGATATCCTCAGATGTGCTCTCGATAGCAGCAAGAGCGGAGCCCTTGATTATCGGAATATCATCACCCGGGAAGTCATATGCGGAGAGAAGCTCGCGAACTTCCATCTCAACGAGCTCGAGGAGCTCGGGGTCGTCAACCTGGTCAACCTTGTTAAGGAATACGACGATGTAAGGAACACCAACCTGACGAGCAAGAAGGATGTGCTCACGCGTCTGGGGCATCGGGCCGTCAGCAGCAGAAACAACAAGGATAGCGCCGTCCATCTGAGCAGCACCCGTAATCATGTTCTTAACATAGTCGGCATGTCCCGGGCAGTCAACGTGTGCATAGTGGCGGGCGTCTGTCTGATACTCAACGTGTGCAGTGTTGATTGTAATTCCGCGCTCTCTCTCTTCCGGGGCCTTATCAATCATGTCATAAGCCTCGTACTGAGCCTTACCCTGGAATGCGAGAACCTTTGTGATAGCCGCCGTAAGAGTTGTTTTACCGTGGTCAACGTGTCCGATAGTACCAATGTTAACGTGCGGTTTGCTTCTTTCAAATTTTTCTTTTGCCATTTTGCTTAATCCTCCTCTTTTTTATTTAGAGATTAAAATAAATTGCTTGTATTACAAACTGCGAAAACGCAGTACTGTAATTGTTATTTTATAGTAAAATAACGAAAGTTGCAACTGTTTTTTTGAATTTTTTAAAAAATTAGTCGTGCTTTGTTCTTACCGAAATAATTTCTTCGGCAATAGACTTCGGAACCTCAACATAATGGCTCGGCTCCATTGTATACTGACCGCGTCCCTGTGTTCTTGAACGGAGGTCCGTTGCATATCCGAACATTTCCGAAAGCGGAACGAAAGCATCAATCTGCTGAGCTCCCGCACGTGCTTCCATGCCCTGAATCTGACCGCGGCGCGCGTTCAGGTCGCCGATAACGTCGCCCATGTATTCCTCAGGAACAATGACGGCAACTTTCATAATCGGCTCCATGAGAACCGGATTTGCCTTACGGCAAGCTTCCTTGAATGCCATGCTTGCGGCAATCTTAAACGCCATTTCTGACGAGTCTACCTCGTGGTAGGAGCCATCGTAAAGAGTTACCTTTACGTCAACTACATTGTAACCCGCGAGAACACCGCTCTGCATAGCACCCTGGATTCCGGCGTCGATAGCAGGAATGTATTCCTTCGGGATAGCACCGCCGACAACCTTGTTGATGAACTCATAACCCTTACCGGATTCGTTCGGCTCAACAATAATCTTAACATGACCGTACTGTCCCTTACCGCCTGACTGGCGTGAATACTTATGGTCAACATCGGCCGATTTGCGGATTGTTTCTTTATAAGCAACCTGCGGTTTGCCGACATTTGCCTCTACCTTAAACTCGCGGAGGAGTCGGTCAACGATAATCTCAAGGTGAAGCTCACCCATACCTGCGATAATCGTCTGGCCTGTTTCCTCATCGGTATAAGTGCGGAAAGTCGGGTCCTCTTCAGCAAGCTTTGAAAGAGCTATACCCATCTTTTCCTGGCCTGCCTTCGTCTTCGGCTCGATAGCTACGCGGATAACCGGCTCGGGGAACTCCATAGACTCAAGTACAATCGGAGCCTTTTCGTCGCAGAGCGTGTCGCCCGTTGTAGTATTCTTAAGTCCGACGGCGGCGGCAATGTCGCCCGAGTATACCTGCTCGATATCCTCACGGTGGTTTGCGTGCATCTTGAGGATACGGCCGATGCGCTCTTTATTCTGCTTTACGGAGTTAAGCACGGGGCTTCCTGCCATAAGCGTACCCGAGTATACGCGGAAGAAGCAAATCTTTCCGACGTACGGGTCGGTAGCAATCTTAAATGCAAGTGCAGAGAACGGAGCCTTATCATCAGAGGGACGTGAATCCTCCTCGCCGGTGTCGGGGTTTACACCAGCAATCGGCGGAATATCCGTCGGAGCGGGCATATAATCGACAACTGCGTCCAAGAGCATCTGAACGCCCTTGTTGCGGTAGGAAGTACCGCAGAGAACAGGTACCATTTCAACGGCTATTGTAGCCTTGCGTATTGCTTTCTTTATCGACTCAACGGAAATTTCTTCACCCTCGAGGTATTTTTCCATAATTTCGTCGTCAAACGCGGAAACTGCCTCTAAGAGCTCTTCATGATACTGATTTGCCTTCTCGACCATATCTTCGGGGATAGGCTCATCACGTACATCTTTTCCGAGGTCGTCATAGTAAACCTCGGCTCTCATCGTTACGAGGTCGACTATTCCGCGGAAATCCGCTTCAGAACCAATGGGGAGCTGAATCGGAACCGCATTACATTTAAGTCTGTCTTTCATCATGGCAACGACGTTGTAGAAGTCCGCACCCATAATGTCCATCTTGTTTACATACGCCATGCGCGGAACGTGATACTTGTCCGCCTGACGCCAAACTGTTTCGGACTGAGGTTCAACGCCACCCTTTGCGCAGAAGACTGTAACGCTTCCGTCGAGAACACGGAGCGAACGCTCAACTTCGATTGTGAAGTCAACGTGTCCCGGGGTGTCGATGATGTTTATGCAATGCTTCTTCCACTGGCAGGTTGTAGCCGCGGACGTAATTGTAATTCCGCGCTCCTTCTCCTGCTCCATCCAGTCCATCGTAGCGCTTCCTTCATGGGTCTCACCTATTTTATAGTTACGGCCCGTGTAGAAGAGTATGCGCTCGGTGGTGGTTGTCTTACCGGCGTCGATGTGTGCCATGATTCCTATATTCCTTGTAAGTTCAAGGGGAAACTGTCTTGGCATTTCATATCTCCTTTCGGTAGTAAACGGGGTTTAAAAACAAGATTACCAGCGGAAGTGTGCAAACGCACGGTTTGCCTCTGCCATCTTGTGTGTATCCTCGCGCTTCTTAACTGCGCCGCCGACGCCGTTTATAGCATCAACGAGCTCGCCTGCGAGACGCTCGCACATCGTCTTCTCGCTTCTTGCGCGTGCATAAGACGTGAGCCAGCGGAGACCGAGAGTCTGTCTGCGCTCGGGACGAACCTCAATCGGTACCTGGTAGGTAGCACCGCCGACACGGCGTGCCTTTACCTCGAGAACCGGCATGATGTTCTCCAATGCTTCGGTAAATGCGTCCAGAGGAGCCTTACCTGTTTTCTCACTTACAATATCAAAAGCGCCGTAAACAATTTTTTGAGCCACACCCTTTTTACCGTCAAGCATTATGCTGTTTACAAGCTTTGTAACAAGCTTTGAGTTGTAAAGCGGGTCGGGCAATACGTCTCTCTTGGGAACAAATCCTCTTCTTGGCACTTTTCTTCCCTCCTTCATATTAAATAATGATTTCATAGGTACTCCGAAACGCTCCCGTTTCGGTTGGTGCCCTCCCGAGGTTTATAAATATATAAACGCCGGGCAAGGCATGACTTTGCCTTGCGCTGTGCGTGGTAAAGTCGTGTTAAATGCGGGCATCAAATTACTTTCCGCCCTTAGGTCTCTTTGCGCCGTACTTGGAACGAGCCTGCATACGGTTTGCAACGCCCTGTGTATCAAGTGTTCCGCGGATGATGTGATAACGTACACCAGGAAGGTCCTTAACACGGCCGCCGCGAATCATAACAACAGAGTGTTCCTGAAGGTTATGACCTACGCCGGGGATGTATGCGGAAACTTCCGTTCCGTTAGTGAGGCGGACACGGGCGATTTTACGAAGAGCAGAGTTAGGCTTCTTCGGCGTAGCTGTACGTACTGCTGTGCATACACCGCGCTTCTGAGGCGAGCTCAGGTTCGTAACCGCTTTCTTAAGGGAGTTGTAACCGTTCTGAAGAGCAGGAGCCGTGGACTTATAAGCCGAAACGGTGCGTCCCTTTCTTACTAACTGGTTAACTGTAGGCATTCTTCTTTTTCCTCCTTTCCCGAAAAATAAATATATTCACTCCCGGCCGACTTGTGTATTCACAAGCCGGTCAGAGGGAATTTAAATTTACTTCGCGGTGCTACTTCAGAAGTACCGCGACGGCGGCGCCTACGCTAATTCCGCAGGAGCGGCCGAGTTCATCCATTGAGTCAACATAAACCAACTCAACACCGTGCTCACCGCACAGTCTACTGAAAGGGTCTATGATATCGGGGTCGGCATCACGCGCGGCGAAAGCCTTTTTTGCGGCTCCGTCCGTAACAGCCTTTTTAGACTGCTTAATACCGACTACCGGCTTTGAGGATGCAAATTCGGTATGCATTTTTGAATTAACCTCCAAAAACTCATATACATACATTTTAAGATTATAACAGATTATCCGCAAATAGTCAATGATTCATACAAACTTTTCTAAATCAGACTATTTCTGCCGTTTCTTCCTTACAGCAATCAACTTTTTTCTCCATATTGAACTCGTGGTACATTTTCATGCCCGAGCCCGCAGGAATGAGCTTACCGATGATTACGTTTTCCTTGAGTCCGACAAGCGGGTCAACCTTGCCCTTTATTGCGGCATCGGTGAGAACACGCGTTGTCTCTTGGAACGATGCTGCGGAGAGGAACGAATCCGTTGCAAGCGCCGCTTTTGTGATACCGAGGAGAATCGGTGTGCAGGTAGCCATGCGGCGTGATGCGTCTGTCTTCTGCTCTTCTGCGATTTTCGCATTTTCGTGTTCAAACTCGACAACATCGACCATAGCTCCGGAAAGAAGCTTTGTATCGCCCGGATCGTCAACCGTAACCTTTTTAAGCATACGGCTTACTATAACCTCGATATGGCGGTCGTTGATATCAACGCCCTGCTGACGGTAAACTCTCTGTACCTCACGTATAAGGTAGTTCTGAACCGCGGATACGCCGAGTATGCGGAGAACGTCATGCGGGTTGAGCGCACCTTCCGTAATCTCTGCGCCGAGGTCGATTTCGTCTCCCTCTTTCACCTTCAATATAGCACCGAACGGAATCGGGTAATTCTTGACCTCGCCCGTCTCGCGGTTTGTTATATTGACGGCGCGCGGTGCGTTCTTCTTAATCTCGTCAAACGATACAACACCGGCAATCTCCGAGAGAATTGCCATTTTCTTCGGCTTACGTCCCTCGAACAGCTCGACAACTCGCGGAAGACCCTGCGTGATATCGTCTCCTGCGACGCCGCCCGTGTGGAACGTTCTCATCGTAAGCTGCGTACCCGGTTCACCGATTGACTGCGCCGCTATAACGCCGACCGACTCGCCTATGCTTGCACGCTCGCCCGACGCAAGGTTTGCACCGTAGCACTTCGCGCAGACGCCCTGCTCCGCACGGCACTTGAGAACCGAGCGAATCTTTACTTTTTCTATGCCTGCATCGATTATCTTCTGTGCGTCATCCGCCGTCATGAGTTTATCTGACGAGACGATTACATTTCCGTCCTTGTCAACAACATCTTCCGACGGGAATCTGCCTATAAGTCTGTCGCGGAGCGGTTCAATCGTCTGACCGCCGTCGCGGATTTCAAATACCTCTATGCCTTCATGCGTTCCGCAGTCATGCTCGCGGATGATGACATCCTGAGATACATCGACAAGACGGCGTGTGAGGTAACCCGAGTCAGCCGTACGGAGAGCCGTATCGGCAAGACCTTTACGCGCGCCTCGCGATGAGATGAAGTACTCAAGAACTGAAAGTCCCTCACGGAAGTTAGCCTTAATCGGTATTTCGATTGTCTTACCTGCCGTGTTCGCCATAAGTCCGCGCATACCGGCGAGCTGACGAATCTGGTTCATGCTTCCGCGGGCTCCCGAGTGCGCCATCATGTAAATCGGATTGTAGTGGTCAAGGGCATTTTCAAGGGCGTTTGTGACGTCCTTTGTCGTCTTTGTCCACTCATCGATTACTATGCGGTAACGCTCTTCGTCCGTGATAGAACCTCTCTGATACTTCTTTTCGATGTCGGCAACTACTTTTTCCGACTTTTTGATAAGCTCGTATTTCTCCTGCGGTATTACCATATCGGAAACGGATATCGTAATTGCGCCCTTTGTCGAGTACTTATATCCGAGAGCCTTGAGGTTATCGAGAAGCTCTGCTGTTTTTGTGAAGCCGTGCTTATGGATTGACTTATCGATAATCTTTCCGAGTTCCTTCTTTGTAACGAGGAAAGAAACCTCGAGGTCAAGCTTCTTTTCGGGGTCTGTTCTGTCCACAAATCCCAAATCCTGCGGAATCGGCTCATTGAATATGAGTCTTCCTGCCGTGCAGTCAATGATTCCCGTATGCTCCTCGCCGTCAATGGTGCGTGTGAGACGCATTTTAATCGGCGAATGGATTCCGATAATCTTCTGGTCGAGGGCAAGAAGCACCTCGTCCATATTTTCAAAAACTTTGCCTATTCCCTGCTCCTCGCGCTCAAGCGTGAGGTAGTACGAACCGAGAACCATGTCCTGCGACGGAACGGTTACGGGGAAGCCGTCCTGCGGTTTGAGAAGGTTGTTCGCCGAGAGCATAAGGAACCGTGCTTCCGCCTGTGCTTCCGCGGAGAGCGGAACGTGAACAGCCATCTGGTCGCCGTCAAAGTCCGCATTAAATGCGGTACATACGAGCGGGTGGAGCTTGAGCGCACGTCCCTCAACGAGAACCGGCTCAAACGCCTGGATACCGAGGCGGTGAAGCGTCGGTGCGCGGTTAAGGAGAACGGGGTGGTCTTTAATTATTGTGTCAAGTGCGTCCCATACCTCGGGTTTTGCGCGCTCTACCATCTTCTTCGCGCTCTTGATGTTGTTTGCAACACCGTCCGAAACAAGCTTTTTCATTACAAACGGCTTAAAGAGCTCGAGCGCCATTTCCTTCGGAAGTCCGCATTGGTAAATCTTAAGCTCAGGACCTACGACGATAACCGAACGTCCGGAGTAGTCAACACGCTTTCCGAGGAGGTTCTGTCTGAAACGTCCCTGCTTACCCTTGAGCATATCGGAAAGTGATTTGAGCGGGCGGTTGTTCGGGCCCGTAACAGGTCTGCCGCGGCGGCCGTTATCGATAAGCGCGTCCACCGCTTCCTGGAGCATGCGCTTTTCGTTTCGCACAATTATATCGGGTGCGTTGAGTGCAAGAAGTCTCTTAAGACGGTTGTTTCTGTTTATAACTCTGCGATAGAGGTCGTTTAAGTCGCTCGTTGCAAAGCGTCCGCCGTCAAGCTGTACCATCGGGCGAATTTCAGGCGGGATTACAGGGAGTACCGTAAGCACCATCCATTCCGGGCGGTTCTCCGAATTTCTGAACGCCTCAACAACTTCAAGGCGTTTTACTATGCGGAGTTTTTTCTGACCCGACGATTCGTTAAGCTCTGCATGAAGCTCTGCGCTGAGCTTTTCGAGGTCAATTTCGGCGAGGAGCTCGCGGATTGTCTCCGCGCCCATTCCTGCCTTGAAATCGTCCTCATACTTAAGGCGCATATCGCGGTATTCCTTCTCGTTGAGCACCTGCTTTTTCTCAAGCGGTGTGTTGCCCGGGTCGGTTACTATATATGATGCGAAATAGAGTATTTTTTCAAGGATTCGCGGTGAGATGTCGAGCAGAAGTCCCATGCGCGAAGGGATTCCCTTGAAGTACCAGATATGGGAGACGGGCGTTGCAAGCTCGATATGTCCCATACGCTCACGGCGCACCTTTGCCTTTGTTACTTCAACTCCGCAGCGGTCGCAGACCTTGCCCTTATATCTGATTTTCTTATATTTTCCGCAATGACATTCCCAGTCCTTCATCGGTCCGAAAATTCTTTCGCAGAACAGGCCGTCTTTTTCCGGCTTTAAGGTTCTGTAATTTATGGTTTCGGGCTTAGTTACCTCACCGTGAGACCACTCATGAATCATCTCGGGCGAAGCAAGACCGATTTTGATTGCTTCAAAAGTCGTATAACTCATAGCCTTTCTGCCTCCTTAAAGTTCTTCGGACTCATCGAACATTTCAAGCTCGGAGTCATCGCCGTCTTCTTCTGAGAAGATATCGGCATCGTCCTCTTCGTCGGTGCTTCCTACCGTATAGCCTGCCTGTTCGATGTCGCTGTCCATTACATAGGACTCATCTTCGTTTGCAAATTTTACGAAGCTGTCGTCATCGTCATCGTCCGCAAGCTCGATTTCTTCCATATTTTTATCAAGAACACGAACATCAAGACAGAGCGACTGGAGTTCCTTGACGAGAACCTTGAACGATTCGGGGATTCCCGGATGCGGAACATTTCTTCCCTTTACGATTGCCTCGTAAGTCTTTACGCGTCCTACGATATCGTCCGACTTGACCGTGAGGATTTCCTGGAGCGTATATGCCGCACCGTAAGCCTCAAGCGCCCAAACTTCCATTTCTCCGAAACGCTGACCTCCGAACTGCGCCTTACCGCCGAGCGGCTGCTGCGTAACAAGCGAGTACGGGCCCGTGGAGCGCGCGTGAATCTTATCGTCAACAAGGTGGTGGAGCTTTAAGAAGTATACATATCCTACCGTAACGGGGTTATCAAACTGCTCGCCTGTACGTCCGTCGTAAAGTATGCTCTTTCCGTCGGGCGAGAGACCTGCGTCTGCAAGCATTTGCTGAATGTCCGTCTCCTTTGCGCCGTCAAATACAGGCGTCGCAACTTTAAGCCCGAGAGTCTTCGCGGCATAGCCGAGGTGAACCTCAAGCACCTGCCCGATATTCATTCGGGACGGAACGCCGAGCGGATTAAGAACTATATCGAGCGGTGTACCGTCGGGCAGGAACGGCATATCCTCCTGCGGAAGTATGCGCGAAACAACACCCTTGTTACCGTGGCGTCCTGCCATCTTATCTCCGACGGAGATTTTTCTCTTTCTCGCTATATAGCAGCGGACGACCATATTAACTCCGGGGTTCATCTCGTCGCCGTTTGCTCTTGTAAATACCTTTACGTCAACTATTATACCGCTTTCGCCGTGCGGAACGCGGAGAGACGTATCGCGGACCTCTCGCGCCTTCTCTCCGAATATTGCACGGAGAAGTCTTTCCTCTGCCGTAAGCTCGGTTTCACCCTTCGGCGTAACCTTACCTACAAGTATGTCTCCGGCGCGAACCTCTGCGCCTATGCGAATAATTCCGCGTTCATCGAGGTCGCGGAGCGCATCGTCGCCGACGTTCGGAATGTCGCGCGTAATTTCCTCACAGCCGAGCTTCGTATCGCGCGCTTCCGTTTCATATTCTTCGATGTGGATTGACGAGAAAACATCTTCCTTTACAAGGCGTTCGTTAAGGAGAACGGCGTCCTCGTAGTTATAGCCTTCCCATGTCATAAATCCTATGAGAACGTTTTTTCCGAGCGCGATTTCGCCTTCCGCCGTTGACGGGCCGTCTGCGATTACGTCGCCCTTCTTGAGCTTATCGCCGGTAAAGACTATCGGGCGCTGGTTTACGCATGTATCCTGGTTTGAACGCATGAACTTTGTGAGATGATGCGTCTTAATCTCGCCGTTGTCGTACTTAACCGTTACGCTGTCGGCCTCAACGCTCATAACTACGCCGTCATCCTCGGCAACTTCGCAGACACCGGAATCGACCGCAACCTTATGTTCAATACCCGTAGCGACTATCGGAGCTTCCGTAACAAGAAGCGGAACTGCCTGCTTCTGCATGTTCGAGCCCATGAGCGCGCGGTTTGCGTCGTCGTTTTCAAGGAACGGAATCATTGCGGTAGCAACCGATACCATCATCTTCGGGGATACGTCTATATAATCGACTCTCTCTCTCGGAACTTCGACTATTTCTTCCCTTACACGGCACGTTACACGCTCTGCCTTGATTCTTCCCTCTTCATCGAGCGGTTCGTTTGCCTGTGCTATTATATATCTGTCCTCAACGTCCGCCATCATATATTCCACGATGTCGGTAACTTTTCCCGTCTCCTTATCTATCTTGCGATAGGGCGCTTCGATAAATCCGAAGTCGTTTATGCGGGCAAAGCTCGAGAGATACGAGATAAGTCCGATGTTCGGACCTTCAGGAGTCTCTATCGGGCACATGCGTCCGTAATGGCTGTAATGGACATCTCGGACTTCAAAGCTTGCACGGTCGCGCGAGAGTCCTCCCGGGCCGAGAGCGGACATACGGCGCTTATGCGTAAGCTCCGCGAGCGGATTGTTCTGATCCATGAACTGCGAAAGCGGAGATGAACCGAAGAACTCCTTTATTGCCGCCGTAACCGGACGTATATTTATAAGGGACTGAGGCGTTACAATGTCAAGGTCCTGGATTGTCATTCTTTCGCGGATTCCGCGCTCCATGCGCGAGAAGCCGATTCTGAACTGGTTCTGGAGAAGCTCGCCGACCGAACGGAGACGGCGGTTTCCGAGGTGGTCGATATCGTCCGTCGTTCCGATTCCGGAAGCAAGACCGTTTAAGTAATTTATGGAAGCGAAAATATCATCAATGATAATGTGATTCGGGATAAGGTCAAGTATTCTCTCTGAAATCTTCTTGCGGAGCTCTTCACCCTCATACGCATCGAGAAGCTCGCAAAGCACGCTGAAGCGTACCTTTTCCTTGATTCCGAGCTCGGCTGCGTCAAAGTCGACGAAGTCGTTTATGTCTACCATGCCGTTGCCGAACACCTTTACACGGCGGCCCTCGGCCTCAAGGACTGCCGAGTTTACGCCGCGGCGCGAAATATCATCCGCCTTTTCCTGCGAAAGGATTTCGCCGGCTTCGGCAATTATTTCACCCGTGCGCGGGTCTACAACCGCATCGGCAAGCTTCTTGTTTGCGATACGGGCGGCTATGTTCATCTTCTTATTATATTTGTATCTTCCGACCGCGGAGATGTCATATCTGCGCGGGTCGAAGAAAAGGTTGTTTATGAGGGTTCTTGCGCCGTCTATTGTGGGAGGCTCGCCCGGACGAAGGCGCTTGTAAATCTCAATGAGTGCGTCCTCTTCCGTCTTGCAGGTATCCTTATCAAGCGTCTGTACTATTCTGTCGTCCTCGCCGAAAACTTCCTTAATCTGCTCGTCTGTTGCAAGACCGAGCGCACGGATAAAGGATGTTACGGGGAGCTTTCTGTTCTTATCGATTCTGATGCTGAATATGTCGTTCAGGTCAGTTTCATATTCGAGCCATGCACCTCGGTAAGGGATAATCGTTGCGCTGTAAATCGCACTGTCCGCCTTATCCATCTTTGCGTCAAAATACATTCCCGGAGAACGGACTATCTGGGAGACGATGACTCGCTCGGCGCCGTTTATGACGAATGTTCCCGTCTTTGTCATGACGGGGAAATCGCCCATGAATATCTCCTGCTCCTTAATTTCTTCCGTCTCCTTGTTGCGGAGACGAACCTTTACGCGCAAAGGCGCGGCATACGTTGTATCACGCTCTTTGCACTCGTCAACACTGTACTTGCATTTGTCCTCGAGCACATAATCTATAAAAGAAAGCTCGAGATTGCCCGAATAATCTTCAATAGTCCCCGCGTCCTGCAAAACGTCGCGGAGCCCTTTCTTTAAAAACCATTCGTAAGACTTTTTCTGAACCTCGAGGAGATTCGGCATCTCGAGTATCTCGTTGATACGCGCGAAGCTCTTTCTCGCGGTTCTGCCGTACATAACGTCCTTCATTTGGCAATCCTCCTGTCGCACGCGCGAAAAACCCGCGCGGTACGTTATTTTTTGCCCGCGCACTCAGCCTGCGCGGAAACCGACCGCCGAACGGCACCCTTGACAAACACAAAAAACACGGTCATGGAACACCCGGCGATGTTGTTGATTTTTTCGCTTTAAATATTGCTTTTTTCAATCAAATGCTGTAAAATAACTGCATATTAGGGCACACTAACGCATTATAATTGAGCTTATATTCTATCACTGTTTGTGCAAGTATGTCAACTTTACGAATTAAAATCAGCGAAATGACTACATTTCGCTGATTTTATTTTTAATATTTAGTTGTTTTGCACAGTGTTTTATTCTCCGAACGCTTTTTCAAGCGTATCGAGATTTGTCTTAACGGCGTTAATATAGGCATCCTTCGAGCCGTCGTCGATTTTCCCGCTCGTAAGCGTATCGAGCACGTATACCTCACAGCCCGCCTCGTTTGCTACGGTCGATGCGACGGAATCTCCGAATTGACTTTCCGTGAATACAGCCTTTACATTTTTTGATTTTATAAACTCTACCGTTTCGGCGAGCTTCTGCGGTGAAGGTGCGCTTCCGTCGTGATTTGATATTACCGAAACTACATTTAATCCAAATTCATTTGCAAAATAATCAAATGATTCATGGAACAGAACAATGTCGCGCGATTTGTATTTTTCCATGCGCTTTGCCGCCTCATCGCGGAGATTTGAGAGCTTTTTCTTATAGTCCTCAAGGTTTTTCTTATATATTTCGGCGTTTTCGGGATTTTTCTGAGACAGAATAAGCTCTATCTTTTCCACCTGCGCCGCGGCGTTGTCTATATTCATCCAGAAGTGAGGATTTTTTTCGCCGTCTTCCTCCTCGAGTACGGTCGGTACATCCTCTCCGCTTTCAATCGTTACGAGTCCCGGTATTCCGAGCGAAACATTGCCGACGAACGTCTCCATTCCCTGACCGCTTACTATAAATACATCGGCAGACGAGAGCTTTTTCATGTCCTCCGTGGTCAGTGCGTAATCGTGCATACATCCGAGGCTCGGCTTCGTCAAATTTGCAAGAGACACGTTTTCGGCACCGTCCATTATATTCAGCGCCGCGACATAAACGGGGTAGAACGAGGTTACAACGCGGAATGTTCCGTCGTCGGATGCCTGCTTTTCGCTCCCGCACGAACACAGGGACGCAAGCATGACCGCGCAAATAAGAAGAGATACTGCTTTTTTCACTTATAATTCCAGACCTTTCATATAATTTTTAAGCCACCCCGAAACATCGGGATTGTCGAGCGCAAAGCGTATGGATGCTTCCATATATCCGCAGATGTTGCCGGAATCAAAGCGTTTTCCCTCAAAATCGAGAGCGAGCATACGCTCCTTTTTGCAAAGTGCGTTAAGCCCGTCGGTGAGCTGTATTTCTCCGCCGAATCCCGGCTTTGCATTTTCAAGCATCTCATATATGCCGTGAGTAAGGATATATCTTCCCAAAATTGCGTAATTTGAAATTATCTGTTCGAGCTTTGGTTTCTCAATAAGACTTGATACGTCGAAAAGCCCGTCCGCCACAGGCGATACTCCGAGCGAGCAGTATTTTGAGATTTCCTCCGACATAACCTGCTTGACTCCGACGCAGCTGCACGAATACTCCTCCGCTTTTTCTATGAGCTGACCCGTTACGGGCTTTCCTTCGCTTCTCATTATGTCATCCCCGAGCAGAACCGCAAACGGCTCTTCCCCCGTAAAACGCTTCGCCTGCATTATCGCATGGCCGAGCCCGAGAAGTTCTTTTTGGCGTGTGAACGTTATATTTGCCATGTCGGCTATTGCGCGGAGTTCATCGCGCTGCTGTGTTTTACCCGAGCGTTCGAGCCTTTCCTCAAGCTCCGGGGAATAGTCGAAATAATCCTCTATCGCGGTTTTTCCGCGGCTCACGATTATGAGAATGTCCTCTATTCCCGATTCGACCGCTTCCTTAACTATATAATGTATGGCCGGTCTCCCCGCTATACATATCATTTCCTTCGGCACCGACTTTGCCGCGGGGAGCATACGCGTTCCAAATCCCGCCGCAGGTATAACGGCTTTTTTAACCTTCATCTTTTTTTCCTCCCAAAATTCTTTCTGCCGCCGCAAACAGCGGAATACCGACAACGTAACAAACAACGACTTCACCGAGCGAAACCGTCATGATATTATACAAAAGCGGAGCTGTTTCAAGCTTCCCGAGCAGCAAAAACGTGAGCATCGTGCCGACTATAATTCCGTTAAACAAAACCGTCGGGAGCGGAAGCAGCCATTTGTTTTTAATTTTTTTCGTAACAACGGCGGAAATAAACGTGGCAAGCGTTCCGAACAGTATGTCCCACGGAAGCGCCGCTCCGAGAGCCGTCCCGACGGCGTTTGCAATAAGACACCCCGCCGTGAGTCCCCATACCGCCTCCGGCATGAAGTAAATAAGAACGCACATAGCTTCGCTTATGCGGAACTGAATCGGCCCGAACGACAAAAACGAAAACACAAGCGTAAGGCATGCGTAAATTGCGGCAATGAGCGCCGTGCGTGTAAGGTATGAGGTTTTTTTCATGGTTATCCTCCGAACATGATTTTATTTCATTATAACAAAGACGCATGTTTTTTGCAATATTTGCTTTTACTGTTGACTTTTTTTACAAATTGTGTATAATATTATTTGTGAAGTTGTGCGCTCGGCGTATTTCTTCCGAAATTTTTATCCTTGCTCTTGTCTTAAGGCAAGGGCCGATGACCATAAGGAGGTGTCAACAGAATGGCAAAAGTTACCGCAAAGTATGAAACCGTTTTTATCGTAAACGCTGAGCTCGGCGAGGAGGCTATCGCCGAAATCGTTGCAAAGTTCAAGGCTCTCGTTGAAAAGAACGGAACTCTTGTCAATGTCGACGAGTGGGGCAAGCGCAGATTCGCATATCCCATTAACGACATGAACGAGGGCTACTACGTTCTCTTTGATTTTGAGTGCGTTCCGTCTTTCCCGGCAGAACTCGACCGCGTCTTTAAGATTACAGAAGGCGTCATGCGCTCCATAATCATCTGCAAAGATGATATCGCTTAAGAGGAGGTAAGTCTGTTATGTTAAATAAGGTAATTCTCATGGGCAGACTGACCAGAGACCCTGAGCTTCGCCACACACAGTCGGATATTCCCGTTGCGTCTTTTACGCTTGCCGTTGACCGCGGTTTTTCCCGCAGGGACGACAGCCAGCAGAATGTTGATTTTATAAACATAGTCGCATGGCGCGGAACTGCCGAATTTGTTTCAAAGTGGTTTACTAAGGGTCAGCTTGTTGCGGTAAGCGGCAGGCTTCAGGTTCGTTCGTATAAAGACCGGGACGGCAATAACCGTACGGCGTGCGAGGTTGTCGCGGATGAATGTTTCTTCGCGGAATCAAAACGCTCGGACGGCGCACAGTCTCCGTTTGGCGGAAACGCTCAGACGGCGGGTGCGGAATTTAATCAGCCGTCGGCAAGCTCTGATTTTGAAGAGCTCGTCGGTGATGACGGCGAACTTCCATTTTGATTTTTAAATAAAAGGAGGTCCGATTTATGGACAGAAACCTTAAAAACCGCAAGCGCAAAAAGGTTTGCCCCTTCTGCGTTGATAAGGTCGGTTTCATTGACTATAAGGACGCTGCAAGACTCCGCAGATTCACGTCTGAGCGCGGAAAGATTCTTCCCCGCCGCATGACAGGCGTCTGCGCCGCACATCAGCGTCAGGTTACAGAGGCAATTAAGCGTGCAAGACATATCGCGCTTCTTCCCTACGTAAACGACTAATAAAAATTACACCGACGGCACTTGCC
>CAKSEF010000039.1 GCA_934446465.1 uncultured Oscillospiraceae bacterium | reverse complement strand
GCAACCCGCGGGCTTTTTGTCTGCGGGTTATTTTTCTCTTGACAAGTGAACGGTCGTTTACTATAATATAAGTAAACGGTCGTTTACCAAAGTTGAAAGAAGGGATCATATGATTGACACAAAGGAAAAGATACTGCTTACCGCACTGAAGCTTTTTTCGGTTAGAGGGTTTAAGGCTGTGTCGGTAAATGATATTGCGTCAGAGCTTGGAATAACAAAGGGTGCGCTTTACAAGCATTACAAAAGCAAGAATGATATATTTGAAAGCATTATCGGGCGTATGGAAAATTCCGACTCCGAAAAAGCCTATGCGGAAGGGCTTCCCGACGTCTCCCTTGATAAAGCGCCGGAGAAGTATAAGTCGGTTCAGATATGTCAG
Organism: uncultured Oscillospiraceae bacterium; assembly: GCA_934446465.1. Lineage (GTDB taxonomy): Bacteria > Bacillota > Clostridia > Oscillospirales > JAAYXM01 > CAKSEF01. Next base: position 15,999 of record CAKSEF010000039.1, on the reverse strand, counting down.
ACAATAAATTTTGCGCGCGATATGTTCCGCTACTGGACTGAAGATGACTTCCCCGCCGCATTTCGTAGGATGCTGACGCTTGAGCAATACGGCAGTGATAAAATGCGCGCTCTTTACTGCCAATATCTTTCCGAAGGCCCTCTTGGATATTTGACGGACATTTTTTCTTCAATCAGGGCTGAAAATGCACGAAAAATGGCAATAGAGCTTTATGCGCCCATGTTTCTTTTTTATTCTGTATATGACGCATCAAGCGATAAGCAATCCGTTTCGGCGGAATTTGAACTGCATCTCAAAGAGCTTTCAAAGACATGGAAAATACAAACAAACTAAGGAGAAGAAACTATGAATTACACACTTAGCAAAAAATATGAAACACCAAAAATATGGTCAAAAATTATGGGTCCGAACCCTATAAAACTCACGGAAGAGCTGTTAAAGGACAATAAAATCCCCTCAGGTTCCGTTGTATGCGACCTCGGAAGCGGTCAGGGCGTTACATCGGTATTCATTGCAAAGGAATATGACTTTACCGTATATGCCGCCGATTTATGGAGCAATCCTGACGAAAACCAGAAATTCTTTGACGAAATGGGAGTCCCCCGCGATAAACTGATACCCGTCAAGGCAGATGCCGAGAATATGCCGTTCGGAAAAAATTTCTTCAATGCAATAGTCAGCATCGATTCATACAATTACTTCGGGCGTGATGAAAAATATCTTGACGGCAAGCTTCTTCCGCACGTCAAGAGCGGAGGGCTGATTTACATTGCAATACCCGGCATGAAAAAAGACTGCCACGACAACCTTCCTAAAGAGCTTCTGCTCTCATGGACACCCGAACAGCTTGCGTATATGCGCGACAGAGACTATTGGAAAAGCATTGTTTCGGCAAGCCGTGATTGCGATGTACTCTCCGTATCGGAAATGGAAAGTAATGATGAGGTCTGGGCGGATTGGCTTAAGCAAGACAACGAATACGCCATAGGCGACCGCAAGTCAATGGAGGCAGGCGGCGGAAAATATCTGAACTTCATTTCAATTATTCTGCGCAAGAAATAAAAACAATCCCGAAGCTGCGGCTTCGGGATTGTTTTTATCTCCTGAATATCCTATTTTGTATGTTTAAAGAAATGCCAGCCTCCGATATCCGGCGGGTTTCCCTCATCGCCCTCGAGCAATTCACTGTAATTCAGCGCTGCTTTTTTATATGCTTTGGCATACTTCTCTATGATTTCCTCATCAAAGTGCTTAAACCACGGTATTCCGAACACACGGCTTCCGAAGTTCTCGGCGACCTCGAGGTCATTGTCCATACTCAAAATATCGTGTTTTGAATTTGCAATACGCGTAGGCATTCCGTCGCCGTAAACATCTGCCGTGTTAAACAGCGCGTGGGTATGAAGAGGACGATTACAGCCCGGTGTGGCAAAGTCCACACCCTCTGCTCTGACGGCCTCACAGAAGCGGGTAATTGAAAGACCGCCGACTTCCTCGGGAACATATATTCCGCGGGCAGCGTACCACCCGCCCATAGTGGAGCCCGTGCTTTCATCGACTCTATGGGTCCTGATTCCCGGAACACCGTCGAGCAAATCCCAAAAATAATTCATACATTTGCGGATTTCTCTGCACCGTTCATCGTAATATTTAATCTGCACTCTGCCCACCGCAGAGCTAAGCTGGTGCATTCTGTGCTTATATCCGCCGAGAGGAAGCCCCGCCAGCGGTTTAAGGTCTTCCGAGACAATCGGATCGCCGTTTAACTGCGAACCCGAGAAGCGCTCATAGCTTCCGAACGCAACTGCGTGTTCAAACAGTTCACGGTCGTCGGTTATCAGCATTCCGCCCTCACCTATTGCAAATGACTTGCCCGCCATGAGCGACATTGCTCCGACATCTCCGATTGTGCCGAGCATTTTGCCTTTATACATACCACCCTGTGCGTGCGACACATCTTCAAGAACCTTGACGTTGTGTTTTTTTGCGATGCTCATAATCTCGTCCATATCGGCCGGGTGTCCGAGATAATGAACAACAACTATCACTTTTGTTTTGTCTGTTATTTTATCTTCTATTTTTCTCGGGTCAATGCAAAGCGTGTCCTTGTCAATATCAACGAAAACGGGAGTTGCGCCGAGAGAATACGCACAGGCACAGCTTGCCCAATATGTAACGCTCGGGCATATCACCTCATCGCCGCGGCGCACGCCGCATCCGTACATGGCTGCGTGGATTGCGCTTGTGCCGTTACATGTTCCGAGCGCGTATTTTGCTCCTGTCCAACTGCAAAAGTCTTTCTCAAATTCTTTTGTTACGTCCGTCCCGCTCATCGCTCCGCGGCGGAGAACATCGAGAACCGCCTCTTCATCCTCTTTGGTAATGATAGGCCACTTGAACATATCTGTATATTCCTTATCAACGGCCTTTTTGCCCCCGAACAACGCAAGTTCTGACATTAAAATTCCTCCGTACTCTTTATTTGAACAGAGTATACCAAAGTGCAGACTGAAAATCAATCCCAATCAGGCATATCGGCAAGAATGTATATACATTAAGCAATATTATCCTATTCCGAAAAAATCACACCGCAGAGCGAGGTTTTTTCTCATTCCGCGGTGTGTTAAGCAACACTTATTATTTCTGTTCCTCTGATACCGATTTTGCAACAGCCGATTTGAAGTTCTTTCTTGCCTCGCGTGTTTCGCGGAGTGCCTGCTCGATGACATCCTCGAGACGGCGCAATGTGTCCTCCGCATAGTCGTTTGACACACGGCGGAGTTCCTTTGAACGGCTTTCGGCCGAAGTGATGATTTCGTTTGCCTTATGGCGGGTTGATATGACTATTTCATCCTCGGCTACCATATGTTTCGCACGTTCCTCGGCAGCAGCCTTGATTGACTCGGCCTCGCGCTTTGCCTGTGCAAGTATATCGTTTCTGTTTTCGACAATGGCACGCGCCTGTTCGAGGTCTTTTGGAAGGTTGACGCGGATTTCATCGATTAAGTCGAGCAGTTTTTCACGCTCAACAAGGCACTTCTCCGCTCCGAACGGGAGCGCCCACGCGTCTGACACCATATCATACAGCATATTTACCAATTCTTCTATTCCGCTTGCCATTTTTCTTCCTCCTGAAAATCTTTTTTCCCCATCTGATCCTTGCAAATAACAGTGAGCTTTATCCTGCCGTATTTATATTCTTTTCGTATTTTGTACGGCTCTTTCAAATCCTGAATTTCGTATTTCCCATCCGTTTCACATACTATTATACCATTTAACGACAGGATGTCAAATGTTTGTATGATTTCGAGTGCACGGGAAAGCAATCCGCTGTTATACGGCGGGTCAAGAAATATCACATCGTACTTTGAATCCTTCGTGAGGACATCCGTAAAATCCCCACGGTGTATTCTTATTTCATTTTCAAAACCGCACTTTTTCACATTTTCCTTAATCAAGGCTGATGCCTGTTTTGAGTTTTCGCACACAACGGCGCTTTTTGCTCCGCGGCTTATCGCTTCGATAGCAAGCTGCCCGCTCCCGCCGAACAAATCCAGCACGCGCGTATCAGCAATCTCAAACTGAATTATATTGAATATCGATTCCTTGACCTTATCAGTCGTAGGGCGCGTTGCTTCTCCTTCGATTGATTTCAGCACGCGGCCGCGCGCTGTTCCCGATATAACGCGCATTATCTATTCCTCCTTAGAATTACTGTGGTAATACTCATATACGGCCTGTGCCGTGTTTTTCGGAACCACGGATTCGAGTTCTATAATCTCTGCATTTTTTATTGCCGTGATGCTTCCGAATCTTTTCAGCAGTTCTTTTGCGCGGGTGCTTCCCACGCCGTCTATCTTAGTAAGACTGCTTCCCGTAATCGCCTTGCCCCTGCGTTTTCTGTGATAATCTATTGAATAGCGGTGAACTTCCTCCTGGACTGCCGTAACAAAGCCGAACACTGACGGACTTGCGGATATTCCCGCCTCCCGTCCGTACGCGTCAATTAACGCGCGTGTACTGTGCTTATCGTTTTTCACCATTCCGAATACAGGAACGCCTATCCCCATTTTACCGAACACTTCGAGCACGGCGTTTAGCTGAGTAATACCTCCGTCAAGCAGGACGAGGTCCGGAAGCTCCGAAAACTTTTCGTCTCCTGCGTTGTATCTGTTAAAACGACGCTCCACGACCTCTGCCATCGCTCTTGGGTCATCCTGACCGTCAAATGTTTTTATTTTAAATTTGCGGTATTCGCTTCGGGTCGGGCTTCCGTCCTTAAACACTATCATACCCGCAACCGTCTCTGTTCCTGACGTATTTGATATATCGTAGGCTTCTATTCTTGACGGAAGTTTTTCAAGCGCAAGGATTTTTTGCAAATCTTTCAGCACTTTTTTCTCGCGTTCAAACCGCTTCATTTCGGCAAGTGCCTTTTCTTCGGCATTTTGCGCTGCCATTCTTACTGATTTCAGTTTTTCCCCGCGTTTCGGACACGATACACGAACGCGCCGTCCCGCGAGCTCCGTAAGCCAATCCGAGAGCGTTTCCATACTCGAAAGCTCGTGCTGGATATACACATCGCGCGGAAGCGTTGTTCTTCCCGAATAATACCTCAGAACAAACTCCTCCAAAAGTTCTTTTTCATCGGCATATACAGGCGTTTCCGTCATTTTGATTTCACTGCTGTGAAGAGTTCCGTCAATATAATGGAGGACTGCAAAAGCGGTTCTGCTGTCTCCCGTATACAGTCCGAATACATCTGTATCGGACATCATGCTTGAAATTATTTTTTGCTTTCCCGAAAGCGCGTTCACTGCACGAATCTCATCGCGCACCTTCCCTGCAAGCTCAAACTCCAGCTTGTCTGCATAGGCGAGCATTTTCTTTTCGAGAATTTTTGTCATCTCGTCGGTCTTCCCGTCGAGAATCATACATGCCCGTGCGATTTTTTCCCTGTATTCCGATTCGGAAACACGCCCCGCGCACACGGCGTCGCACCTTCCTATATGACTGTTAAGACACGGCCGTCCTTTGCCGATATCGTTTGGGAATTTACGTGAACACGTCGGAAGTTTCAATACCTCCGAAACGGCTTCTATTGCCTTTTTCGACTCGCTTCTTCCGCCGTAAGGCCCGAAATACTTTGCACCGTCGTCTGCCTTTTTTGACACTATCGAAAAACGCGGATATGGCTTTCTGTCATCAAGCCTAATAAACGGATATCCCTTATCGTCCTTAAGCAGTATGTTATATTTCGGCATATGCCTTTTTATAAGTGAATTTTCAAGCACAAGGGCTTCAAATTCGGTGTCGGTTATTATATAATCAAAATCATTTATTTGGGACACCATTTTGCGTGTTTTCGCGTTATGCGAGGAATTGCTTCTGAAATACGAATTTACTCTGTTATACAGTTTTTTTGCCTTACCTACGTATATTACCGCGCCGGACCTATCAAGCATTATATAGACGCCGGGTTTTTGGGGCAGCTTCAGAGCCTTTTCCTTTGCATTCACGAAAATCACCTGCCTATAACAGCGTAGACGGCATAGCTATGCCGTCTACAAAAGTTGTTATTAAAATTACATCTGGTCGGAGAAGTTACCCTCGACAAGCTCGGAAAGTGCGACTATTGCCTCATCCTCGTCAACCCCGTCGGCTATAATCGTTACCACCGTTCCCTTAACTATGCCGAGCGACAAAACACCGAGAAGGCTCTTTGCGTTTACACGGCGCTCCTCGCGTTCAACCTGAATACTGCATTTAAACTCATTTGCCTTCTGTATGAAAAAGGTTGCCGGGCGGGCACGGAGCCCTATCTGATTGTTTATTACTACCTGTTTAGAACACATTTTATCGCATTCTCCTCATTTATAAATTGCATATAAAAATATCTCTGTATATATAATACCAAATTCAGCATATATAAGTCAATAACTTTTTGACGATATGCGCGAAAACAGCCGTTTTTTTGCTATATCCGCATTTCCGCAACCGTTACTCCGTCCTCGCCTTCGCCGTAAACGCCGAGCCTCCATGACTTCACGCGCTTATCGCCTCGGAGAAATGCGTGTACTGTTTTTCTTAGCACGCCTGTGCCCTTTCCGTGAATTATTGTTACTGACGGAAGCTTTGCAAGGAATGCGCTGTCGAGGTATGACCCAAGCGTGTACTCCGCTTCGTCCGCCGTCATTCCCCGCAAATCGACTTCGGGCTTCACGGAGATATTTCGGAGCTCGGCCTTCTTGCGGGCAATGAACTCGCTCACGGTCTTCTCGCCGCTCTCCTCGATAAGCTCAACTTCCTCGGGGCGCGCCGTAACTTTCATAATTCCCGCCTGAACGGTGAGTGCGCCGTTTTTTTCCGACACTTCAATTACTGTTCCGCGGAGTCCGAGTTCGGTGAGTTCTATTGTGTCGCCCGGTCGGAGCTTTCGCGGAAGCGGTTTCGGCATTTTTTTTGCCTTCGAGTTTATAACCTTTCGTTCCGCCTCGTTAAGTCCTCTCTTAAGCTCGCTCCTTGCATCGTTTATTCTTCTTCTGTCTTCTTTTTTTGCCTCAAGCTTACGTATTTCTGCAATTTCAAGAAGCGCATTGTCTGCCGCGTCCCGTGCGTCCCTGATTATTTTTTCCGCGTCCGCGCGGGCTTTTTCGATAATTCCGATTCTCTGTTTTTCAAGCTCTGCCTCAAAGCGTTTTGACTTTTCGTGGCGTGTTTCGGCGTCTGCCTTGAGTTCTCTCGCGTGGATTATTTCACTGTCGAGCTGTTTCTGCTTTTCCTCAAGCGTTGAGAGAATCTCATCAAATCGCTTATCCTCGCGCTGAACAAGCCTGTCAGCGCCGTCTATTATTCTTTTAGGAAGCCCGAGACGTTCGGAAATAGCAAATGCGTTGCTCTTTCCGGGAACTCCGATTAAGAGGCGATACGTCGGTCGGAGCGTTGTTACGTCAAATTCACAGCTTGCATTTTCAACCCTGTCCGTTATAAGAGCGTAGCTTTTAAGCTCGGCATAATGTGTCGTCGCAACGGTTTTTACCCCTGCCGATTTCAGGTACTCGATTATTGAAACGGCGAGCGCCGCGCCCTCGACAGGGTCTGTTCCCGCTCCGAGCTCATCAACAAGTACAAGCGTCTTATCATCCGCTCCGCCGATTATTTCAACTATGTTTTTCATATGTGAGGAGAATGTTGAGAGGGACTGTTCTATGCTTTGCTCGTCTCCTATATCGGCATATATTTTATCAAAAACCGATATCTCGCTCCCGCTGTCGCACGGAATATGCATTCCGCATTCCGCCATCAGAGTTAGCAGTCCTATGGTTTTCAGCGAAACTGTTTTTCCGCCGGTATTCGGTCCCGTTATAACGAGCGTATCAAAATCCTTTCCTATACGTATTGAAATCGGAACGGTTTTTTCTTTATCAAGGAGCGGGTGTCTTGCATTTTTAAGTTCGACGTTTCCGTTATCGTTCACTTTCGGCGAGCACGCATTCAGAGCGTAGGACATTCTGCCCATAGCGAATATTACATCAAGTCGAGTCAGTATTTCAAAATCCGTGCGCAGTCCGTCCGAAAAATCGGCGGCGAGCGCGGAAAGCTCAGCAAGTATGCGCTCTATTTCGTTTTTCTCCGCCGTTTCGAGCTCACGCATAGTATTGTTAAGCTCAACCACCTGCATAGGCTCGATAAAAACAGTCGCACCCGTCGACGAAACATCGTGGACAAGCCCCTTTATCTCGTTTCTGTATTCGCTTTTTACGGGGACGACATATCTTCCCGAACGCTGCGTTATAATCGCTTCTTGGAGATGCTTTGAATGTTTCGGCGAGGATATTATTCCCGACAGCACCTCGCGTATTTTTTCCCCGCTTCTTCTCATTCTCCGTCTTATGGAAAGGAGTTCATCAGAAGCCGAATCCGCTATCTCCTCGGGGCTTATAATTGCTTTTGTTATACTGTCCTCAAGGCTTTTATCGGTAAGAAGCCCCGCAAACATATTGTCAAGCGAAGTCTTTTCTCCGCGCCTGTCCTCTTCGAGGTAGTTCTGTGCCCCGCGCGCGGTTCTTAAGAGCTCTGCCACGCGCAAAAGCTCACCCGCATTCAGCGAACCTCCGCGTTCCGCACGCGCAAGGGACTCCGAAACGTCGCATATCCCCGAAAAGGCGGGGGTTCCTTTAATTCCGATTAGCTTGCGTGCATCGTCCGTCTTTTCAAGCGATGCGGAAACCTCCGACACGCTCGTCTGCGGTGATACGGACAATGCGAATTTTTTTCCGCTGTCGCTTACCGCATAGTCCGCGAGCATGGACAATACGTCCGGAAGTTCTAATGTATTTAAGGATTTTTTATATAAATCATCCATGAAAATCCTCCGAAAATTAGTTGCATATACTCTTGAAGAATGTATTTGTCTTGAATGTTCTGTCAAAGTGGACGGTCAGATATTCCTCTGCCGCCCTTGACAGTCTGTCAAGAGATTTCTGACCTATTGAAAATGAAAATATTTTTTTAATATCGCTTGCGATAATATAACGCATTGCGTCTGCGGTGCTCGGGTCTATCCGCATATTCCCGCCGCCTGCGCAGTCCTTGCAGTAAACCGCACCGTTCTGTATATCAAATTCGCATATATCTTCGCAGTTTCCGCAGCCCGCGCACGAAAAAACACTCGGGCAGTAACCGGAGAGTGCCGCAACTTTTATTTCAAATACGGCCTTTAGTTTTTTTACGTCGCACGATGTATTTGCGAGCGCATAAACAGAGTTCAGTCCGAGCCTCAAAAGCTCGGGGTTTATGCTTTCTTCATCCGCCGCCTGTTCAAGCACCTCGGCAAAATACGAAGCAAGCGAGAGTTTTACTATGTCCTTGCGTATACCGTAGAACATTTCAATCGGATCTGCCTCGTTGAGAGTATACATACCGCGGCTTTCAAACAGGGAAAATTCGGAATATGTCAGGAGCTGGATGGCAGCCGTAAATCGGCTGCTTTTCTGCCTTGCACCGCGTGCAAGAACTGAAACCTTTCCGCAGCATTCCGTGAGAATAGTAAGTATTACATCTGAATCTTTGTAAGACGTTTCGCGCAAAACGAGCCCCTTATCTACCACCTGCACGAAAATACACCACCTGACAAAACCTTATTCGTATCCGAAATTTTTAATAAGCACATCGTTATCGCGCCAATTTTCCTTAACCTTAACCCAGAGTTCAAGATAAACCTTCGTTCCCATGAAGCGTTCGCTCTCAACTCTCGCGGATTCGCCGATGCGTTTCAGAGTTGCACCCTTTTTTCCGATTATTATTCCCTTGTGGCTCTCACGTTCGCAGTAAATTGTCGCGCAGACATCCACTATTCCGTTGTCGCGTTCGGAAAAGCGTGTTATTTCAACCGCGGTACCGTGCGGTATCTCGTGATTCAAAAATCTCAAGAGCTTTTCTCTTATAATTTCGGATATCATCTGTTTTTCGGGCTGGTCGGAAATCATATCCTCGGGGAAAAGCGCACATCCGTCAGGGATAAACGGTGCAAGTTCGTCATAGATTAAATCGAGCCCATCGCCCTTATATGCCGAAACGGGAATGATTGACTTAAACTCGAATTCCGAGCTGTATGCCTCGATTACGCGCATTATTTCACTTTTTTGCACTGTGTCTATTTTATTTATGAGGAGAATTGACGGAACGTTTGATGCTCTGAGTCTTGATATTATTCCCTTTTCAATCTCGCCGACGTTTGCAACGGGGGCGACCATCATTATAACGACGTCCACACCTGCGATTGACTCCCCGGCGATGTTGACCATATATTCGCCGAGGTGGCTCTTGGGCGTATGAAATCCCGGTGTGTCTATAAAAACATATTGCGTATCGCCGCGATTTATTATCCCGCTGATTCTGTTTCGCGTTGTTTGCGGCTTATCTGACACTATTGCTATTTTCTCGCCCGCGAGAGCGTTTACGAGCGTTGATTTTCCGACATTCGGACGTCCCACAATCGCGACCATTCCTGATTTTTTTATATCCATTAAATATTCCTCTCAGACAGATTATCTTTTTACGCGCACGGACAAAAGGTACATAGGAAGACACCACAAAAGCATATACACGAATACCGTGTACGGCGTTACAAGCGCCGGCCTCTGAATGAATGTCAAGTAGAACATAAGCAACATTCCTATCAGCGAACACGCGGCCGTAAGTATTACATTTCTGACCGTTGCACGGCGCAGCTTCTTTGACGCAAGCACGGCGGAGGCAAACGGGTACAGACCGCTGCGCGTTATCACCGCGGACGCGTCTTCTGAATTGAGGCGCTCCTCTTCAGACAAATCTATGCGTTCGGCAGTTTCCGGATATTCGAGTGAGCCGTCCCGCAGGTCGAAAATCCTTTCGAGCATTGTCGGGAGCAGGTTGAAATCGCGGACCGCGAGCACTACCGGTATTTTCTTTCTTACCAGCATATGCAGAGCGCGGGATACCTCGCTGTTTGCCTTATAATTTATATTGAATACTCCTGCGGGCTGTCTGTTGATTGCAACATACACGGCATTCTTAACATTTGTGCCGGAGCTTAAGCGTATTCCCGAGCGGAGCATGAAGCCTGACGTTCCGATTAAAACAGAATCACCGTTTACTTCGGCTTCAACACCGCCGTTTTCGTGATATCTTAAGTTTGAAACACGCAATGTCTTGCCGTACCTGCTCTTAAGTAAATCGTCGAATACATCGCGCAGACCGCATTTTGTTTCATCTATTACGCTTGCAGCATAGCATATTGTTTGCTCAAGCGAATACTGACCGAGTATTTTCAATCCGTGCAGGGACACCGTGCCTTTCGGGAACAGGTCGCTGTCTTTTACAACGACTCCGGTTTTCTTGGAAAACTGCGAAGCCGAGAACCAGCCTGTGATTGCCGTTCCGACACTTGAAAGCCCCTTTACGGTAACGGAAAACGGGAACAGATATGACATCATTGCGAACATCGGCACCGACACGGAAGATATTCCCGCGAGAGCCCAAAAGAAATGTTCGGGAGCGCCGTTTCCGAAGGACGATACGGAAGCAAAGACGATTGACCCGATTATTACAGTCGGAGAGAGGAATGACCAGAACCTCTTTGACGCGTCCTTATCGTTTATATGTGCTATAAATGAGCGCGTATCTTCGTCAACCGTTTTTACAACGTGAGTCTCAGAGTACATGCTCTCAACACGAACAAGGTTCGGTCGCTTTGAAGCCCGCACAACTTTGCATATTCTGCAAACGGAGCGCGCTCCGAGCCATTTTGCGTATATAATGAAAAACAGGCTCATAACGCTTATGCAACTGTAAGGAAGCCAGCCGTGCCACTGAGGTGCTGCCATTATCGTTATTACATGGGTAAGCGTTGCCATAGAGGAAAACGCCGCCGCAGACTCCAAGTTCGGACGGAGTCGGAAGAGCCTTACAAGACCTCCCGAAACGACATCAACAGAAATGAGCATTGCCAAAATCTGAAAAAACGCCGTAAGAAAAAGATATCTGAACGGGTGCGATGTATATGCTATCATGCTTGGCATAAACCAGCAGAGCTGTTCTGCGAATGCAAGATACATTGAGAGAAGTCCGATTAGAAACAGTATGGCGGAACGGAGTCCGAGCGAGCGTGAAAACTTCTTATTTTCCGCAAGTATTTCCCCGACGGGGCGTGTTTCCATTACATTTATTCCGCCTTTTTCTTCAAACAGTTCGCTTCTCGTAAAAGTATCAAACGTTTCTGCAAGGCGGGACGTGTTTTTTTTCTTTGCCTTTTTTTCTTTTTTTGCCTTTTCGCAAGGAATTTCCATATCACCGTATACGCCGTTCTCCCACGGTCTGACAATATTTTCAACGAGCTTTATATCCGTTTTTGTATCAGAATTATCAGGTGTTTCCCGCGGTTTTCTGTGAGACGGTTTGTACGCCTGCGTGTTTTCTATATTTCTGTTCTCCTGTGTGTTTTTTTTCGGAGTTTTATCCGTCTCGCTCTTTTTTTGTGACTTCGGGGTTTCTTTTTTGAGCTTTTTTCCCTCTGCCGGCTTTGGTTTTTCATGGTTTGGTTTCGAAACCGGCGGATTATTCTGTTCTTTTTTGTTCCTTACATCCGAAAACTCCGCAAGAACCTCGTCGAGGTTTAACTCGTCCGTATCTGCCGTGATTTTATCAGCTTTAAGCTCACGCAGTATGTCGGAAACCGACACGCCCGTAATCGTATCCTGATTTTTTTTCTTTTCGTCCATAATCGGTTTCCTCCTTACCTTAGTTTATTCTCTGACGAAGCGCTTCAAACAGCACAACCGCGGCCGCAGCCGACGCATTTAATGACTGTGTTTTTCCCAGCATCGGAATGTTCATTATAACGTCGCAGCAGTCGCTTACCAAACGTCCCATACCGTCTCCCTCAGAGCCGATAACTATTGCCGCCGCGCCTGTCAAGTCCGTTTTGTAAAGACTCACGCTTGACTTAAGACCCGTGCCGTAAATCCACAAGCCTTTCTTTTTAAGTTCGTTGAGTGTTGATGCTATATTGTTAACGCGCGCAACGGGGATATGCTCCAACGCACCCGACGCAACTTTTGCCACAACCCCCGTAAGTGCCGCGCTCCGTCTCTTCGGTATAATCACGCCGTGCGCACCTGCGGCTTCTGCGCTCCTGATTACTGCGCCGAGGTTATGCGGGTCTGATATTTCATCACACACCACGAGTAAAGGAGCTCTTCCCGATTCTTCCGCACTTTTTAAAATATCGTCAACCGTACTGTAGGTATGTGCGGAAGCATACGCAAGCACGCCCTGGTGCGCGCCGCTTGTACTTATTGAGTCGAGCTTTCGTCTGTCGCATTTTGACGTCGGTATACCTGCCGACTTTGCCGCCGCCAATATGTGATTTATGTTACCGCCGTCGCCGCTGAAAAGTATCTTATTAAGTTCGCGTCCCGTGCGTATTGCCTCGAAAACTGAGTTCCTGCCCTCTATTATGTACTGTTCTTCGAAATCCGCAGGCGGGCGTTTATCATAATTATTCATACATTACCTCTGTTTAAATACAACATTACTTTTACAGTATACCACAAAAAACGACGAAATAAAATGCCTAAAACAATTTTTTCGGATTATATTTATTAATTTTGTATATACTTTTCCGAGGTGGTTTATCTTGAATTCGCGTACTAAAATATTCCTTGCACTCTTATCCTCATGCGTTTTTGCCATGGGACTTATTATGTTCCCGTCAGAAACCGCTCAGAGCGTGCGCAATTCTCTTGCGGTATGTTCAAAAAACATAATTCCGTCGCTTTTCCCATTTTTTGTTATATCTAAATTTCTCGTTTCTGTTCCGTTCCCGAAAAAAGCCGAAAGAATATTCGGTAAAATAATGTCTCTTTTTTCGCTGAGCGCTAATCTCGCTCCCGCGCTGATTCTCGGCCTTATCGGCGGGTATCCCATCGGCGCTTCCTCTGTTTCTGAGGTATATTGCAAGGGTCTTTGCACGAGGAATGAGGCTGAACGGCTTCTCGCGTTTTGCGACAACTGCGGCCCTGCCTTTATAATCGGCGCTGTCGGCTTCGGCATATACTCTTCTGTGCGTATCGGAATTATTCTCTTTGCCGTTCATGTTTTTTCCGCTCTTGCCGTCGGCATAATTTTTGCCGTATTTTCTCCGCTTGATTCTGAGAAAATACGCAAAAGAGATTCACAAAGCAGCTTTAAATTTTCAAAGGCATTCACAAATGCGGTGAGCACCTCAACGTTTTCTCTCCTTACGATATGCTCATACATAGTCCTGTTCTCCGTTTTTTCGGAGCTTCTGCGCCTCATGCGCGTTCTTCCGTTAATCAGCGGGCTCATATCATCCGCTTTCGGAATTTCCGCGGAAGCAGTGTCCTCCTTTATCAGTGGTGTGCTTGAGGTTACCGTAGGGGCGTATTCTATTGCCGAGTGCTGTCCGTTTTCGCTCTCTTTTCCCGTTATATCTTTTCTGCTCGGCTGGGGCGGATTTTCCGTGCATTGCCAGGCAATGAGCTGTATTTCAGAGAGCGGATTGTCGCTGCGGCAACACTTTTGGGGAAAGCTTCTTCACGGAATTTTCAGTTTGATATTCGCCTGCGGCTTGCGCTTTATAATATAATTTCAAAAAAAGGTAGAAAAATCGCGAAAAATAGTGTATATTAATATATGACACAGATGTCATGAAAGGAGTTGTATATATATTGCTTTTTTCAAAGAATATAGAGCATCGTTGTCTTGTATGCGTTCATTCTCAAAAAATCAGCAAGACCGACGCGATATGCGACAGAAACGGCATCGTCTCTCTCGGGTACAAATGCCGTCATTTCAAGTATGATGCAACGAAGCGAATCCCCGCCGAGGACACCTCATCTGCCGGCGATTTTTCGGAAAAAGACTTTTCTATTGACTGAAATACAAAAAGACCGATGTTACACATCGGTCTTTTTAATACAGTTATTACTTCATCATGCTTGCAACTTCGTCTGCAAAGTTATCTTCACGCTTTTCAAGGCCCTCGCCCTTTTCAAAGCGAACAAACTTTGTTACGGAGATTTCGCCGCCAAGCTCTTTTGCAACATTTGCAACGTGAGCCGCAACGGTGATTTTATCTTCCTTGACGTATGCCTGCTCGAGCAAGCAGTTTTCGGCATAGAACTTCTTAATTCTTCCCATAACCATCTTCTCGGCAACCTGCTGGGGCTTACCCTCATTCATTGCCTGAGCGGTAAGGATTTCCTTTTCCTTGTCGAGTATGTCCGCGGGAACTTCGGAGCTTGTAAGCCATGAAGGGCTCATAGCCGCAATCTGCATTGCAAGGTCGCGTCCGAGTTCGCTTACGGAAGCGTTGCCCTTAAGGTTATCGGAAACGGCGAGGTTGATAAGAACGCCGATTTTTCCGCCCATGTGCATATACGGAACATTTACTCCGCCTTCAAATTTTGCAAAACGGCGGATTTTGATGTTTTCACCGATTGTGAGAACCTTCTCGCGAAGAGCTTCCGCAACACTCATATCAGAGCCTGCGCATTTGCACTCTGCAAGTGCCTCAACATCGGAAACATTATTTTCAAGAATTGTATCAGCAACATCAGAAGCAAACTTCTGGAAATCACTGTTCTTCGCAACGAAGTCAGTTTCGCTGTTGATTTCAACAACTACACCGGCGTTATCGGTCGCCTTGGCAAATACCATGCCTTCGGCGGCAATTCTTCCGGCCTTCTTTGCCGCGGCTGCAAGTCCCTTCTCGCGGAGGAACTCAAGAGCCTTTTCCATATCGCCGTCAGACGCCGCAAGTGCGTTCTTACAATCCATCATACCTGCGCCGGTAGACTCGCGAAGCGATTTAACATCAGCAGCTGTAAAAGCCATAATGTAACACTCTCCTTATTCTGTTGTATCAGTAATTTAAAACGAATTATTCCTTTTCGGAAGCCGCTGCCTCTGCGGGAGCTTCTTCGGATACTTCCTCGGCAGCGTCATTCTGGTCGCCCTGGCGAGCCTCTACGACAGCGTTTGCTATTGTCTGAGAAATGAGCTTGATTGCGCGGATAGCGTCGTCATTTCCCGGAATTACGTAATCGACTTCTTCAGGGTCGCAGTTAGTATCAACAATAGCTATTACCGGGATCCCAAGCTTGCGCGCTTCGGCGATAGCATTGCGTTCCTTGCGCGGGTCAACTATGAACATAGCACCCGGGAGCTTATTCATATCCTTAACTCCGCCGAGATATTTCTCGAGCTTTGCGATTTCGGCACGGAGCTTGATAACTTCTTTCTTGAGGAGAAGGTCGAACGTTCCGTCCGCCTCCATACGCTTAAGCTGATTAAGGCGTTCAATACGGCGGCGCATCGTTTTGAAGTTTGTGAGCATTCCGCCGAGCCAGCGAGCGTTTACATAGTACATACCTACGCGCTCTGCTTCTTCCTTGATTGCTTCCTGAGCCTGCTTCTTTGTTCCTACAAAGAGAA
>CAKSEF010000038.1 GCA_934446465.1 uncultured Oscillospiraceae bacterium | reverse complement strand
AGCCGTTTGTTCCGCCGTAGTCTATTTCGGAAATCATTTTATCCTGAGTCAGGGTGTTCATTCCCTGCGCCTTCATGACAGAGCTTAGATCATACCTGACCGTCAGATTCCCCACCTCTGACGCCGCAGCGGCCGGAAACAATCCGATAATCAAACACGCCGCGATAAAAAATGCCGATAACTTTTTCATTCTGTTCTCCTCCTTTTCTTTATCGAACGGGACCTCCCCCCTCACGCAGATAACGTTGTTATATCTTTTCCGAGAATTCTTCAAGCTTTACCACCGTATCCGTAAAGCGGGACTCCTCCGCCGCAAAACATGTTAGGTGATTTAAGTACGAGTTTTCAATTCCGCTTACCGACTCGCTCGGCGTCCCGCCGTTGAAGTACTCATACGCATCTTCCATAATACCGCTGTCGCCGCCGCCATGGCCGCTTGCCAGCTCCTGACCCGGTCCTGTGTACTTAATTGTTCTTGTTTTCTTGTCGGCAAACGAATACAGGGATATTTTTCCCTCCATGTCCGCAACAATTTCCCCTTTTGTTCCGAAAATTCTTATATGCCTGCCGAGCTTATTGAACGCGCACATGGTAAACGATACCGTGCAGCCGTCCTCAAACTCCATATTTACTACCTGATGGTCTACGGCGTCATTGTCGCACGCGTAAACGCATCTTCCGAAATTTCCTTCTCTGAGAGCCTTCATGACATCCTCATCGGAGGGATTAGCAAGCCCCGTAACCGCCATTCTCCTATCCCAGCTCTTATCTTCTATGTAGAGCTTTATCGGGTTATAGCAGCACGTATCAAGATACGGGCATCCGTCAAGGCATCTGTCGGGTGCGCCATTCGGGCGGTTTTCGGGAGTAAAGTACGAAAGGGAGCCGAAAGACTGAACCTTTCTGCACTTTTTATCTATAAGCCACTGAAGTATATCCGTATCATGGCAGCTCTTTGCGAGAATCATCGGAGAGGATTCCTTTGTATTTCTCCATTTTCCGCGGACGAAGCTGTGGCTCTGATGCTCGTTTCCCACGTTTTCCATATGTATCATTGACATTACAGTTCCGATTTCTCCGCTTTTGATTATGTCGCGCAGCTTTCCCCAGAACTTTGTGAAGCGGAGAACATGGCAGACAAGAACTTTAACTCCGTTTGCCTCAGCGGCTTTATAAATGTCCTTGCACTCCTTTGCCGTAGGTGCAATCGGCTTTTCAAGAAGAATGTCGTATCCTTTCTTTATGCACGCCATTGCAGGGGCATAGTGCAGATTGTCCTGAGTGGATATTATCGCAAAATCCGCCATTTTGCTTTCGGCGCACAGGTCTGTCCACGAGCTGTAAAGCTTGTCATTCGGCAGGTTGTGCCTTTCTTTTGCATAGGCTCTTGCCGCCTCGGACGGGTCCGCAACGGCAACCACCTCAAATTTATCGGGATTTTTTAACATATAATCGGTATAGACACGCGCACGCATTCCGTAACCGATAATTATTGCCGAAAGTTTTTTCATAATTAAATTTTCCTCCGTGTTGACAAAAAATCTTATCTATGCTTATAATAACATATACGATTTTTTGTTTATATATCGTATTGAGTAATAAACATATAAATTTGTGTACTTTTCAGGAGGTGTTGATGTGAGAATTGCCGCGAGCATTGACAATCAGTTCCGCATAACGACTCTTTATACCTCATTCAGCTACTCATATCCTCCCGGGTATTCTTTTAAGGGAGAAGCGCATAACTTTTATGAAATTCTTATCGTGATGGACGGGACAATCGGGGTTCTTGCCGGAAACGACATCTACACTCTGACAAAGGGACAGATGATAATCCATGATGCGATGGAATTTCACAGATTTTGGATTGAAAACGATTCTCCGCCCGCGACAACTTTGATTTTTACGTTTTCCGCCGAAAATATGCCGAATTATTCCTCTAAGCTTTACAGCACGCAGGACCTCAATTACGCAATGGGAATACTCAAAGAAATCAACGATTCGTTTGAAAAGGAGGGCATAAGCGTACTGAAAATCCGGGACGGCCGCGAGATTCACGCAAACATCGCCGTAAAAAAGCTTGAACTTCTTATTCTCGGCACTGTTGCCGCTTCCATCAAAACGAAGAAAAACAAAATTTCCCACCGCGCAAAGCACTTTGGGAAAATAGTGGAATTTCTCGAAAATAACGAGCACATGGCTCTCACCGTGCGCGATATTGCCGAAGCCGTTCATATGAGCGAATCAAATCTCCAGAAGATTTTTATGAAATATACAGGCATGGGCGTGATTTCCTATTTCACATATCTTAAGATGACCACGGCGCTGACTATGGTCGAAAACGGTACGCCGTTAAAGGAAATTTCCTCCTCCCTCGGTTATGAAAATCAAAACTACTTTTCAACGGTCTTTAAAAATTTCTGGGGAAAATCCCCCTCAAAATTTAAGCCGAAATAATATAAAACACCGTATGGCCCGAAATTTCCGGACCATACGGTGCTGTTTTATTATCTCTTTGCCTCTGCCGTGAGATTTCCGTCCTTTACGTCAATCTCTATCGTCGTTCCGCTCGGGAGCTCTTCGGCTATGATGAGACGGCCTACCATCGTCTCCACCCTGCTCTGAATAAATCTTCTGAGCGGACGTGCGCCGTACTGCGGTTCAAACCCGTTTTCGATTATATAATCCTTTGCGCTGTCCGTTACGGCAAGTCCGAGCTGTTTATCCGCAAGGCGTTTTTTCAGGTCGCCGAGCATGAGGTCTACTATCTTTCCGATGTCGTCCTTTGTAAGCGGACGGTAGAACACTATCTCGTCAAGTCTGTTCAGGAACTCGGGGCGGAATCTGGTTTTGAGAAGTGCGGAAACGCCGTTCCGCGCCTCTTCGGAAATTTCGCCGTTTGCCTTAATTCCCTCGAGGATTATATCCGAGCCGAGGTTTGACGTGAGTATCAATATCGTATTTTTGAAGTCTACCGTTCGGCCCTGTGAATCGGTTATTCGTCCGTCGTCAAGCACCTGAAGCAGAATGTTGAACACATCCGGGTGCGCCTTTTCCACCTCGTCGAAAAGCACGACCGAATACGGTTTCTTGCGTACGGCTTCGGTAAGCTGACCACCCTCCTCATATCCGACATATCCCGGAGGTGCGCCTACAAGGCGCGACACGGAGTGCTTCTCCATGTATTCCGACATATCGATTCTTATCAGGTTCTTCTCGTCGTCAAAGAGAGCTTCGGAGAGTGCCTTTGCAAGCTCCGTCTTACCTACGCCCGTCGGCCCGAGGAAGAGGAACGAGCCTATCGGACGTCTCGGGTCGGCTATTCCGGCACGCGAGCGGAGAATTGCCTCGCTCACACCCTTGACCGCTTCATCCTGACCGATTACACGGCGATGCAGTATCCCCTCAAGTCCGAGGAGCTTCTCGCGCTCCGTTTCGAGGAGCTTGGACACGGGTATTCCCGTCCAGCGTCCTATAATCTTTGCTATCTCCTCATCCGTTACCTTATCGCGCAGAAGCGTGTTTTTGCTCTCCGCCTTCTCCGCATTTTTCTCCGCCTCTTCTATCTCGGCTTTCAGCTTCGGAAGCCGTCCGTATTTAAGCTCCGCGGCGCGGTTTAAGTCGTACTGCTCTTCCGCGCGCTCTATCTCGCGGTTTAAATTGTCAAGCTCACCGCGCAGGTTAGACAGCTTCTCGATTGAGCCCTTCTCGTTTTCCCACTTTGCCTTCATTTCGGCGAATTTTGCGCGCATTTCGGAAAGCTCTTTCCGTATTTCCTCAAGATGCTCGCGGGATACGTCGTCCTTCTCGCGCATGAGTGCGGCTTCTTCTATTTCGTGCTGCATTATCTTGCGCGAGATTTCGTCAAGCTCCGTCGGCATTGAATCAATCTCCGTGCGTATCATGGCGCACGCCTCGTCAACAAGGTCAATCGCCTTATCGGGGAGGAATCTGTCGGTTATATATCTTGCCGAAAGCACGGCCGCCGATATAAGGGCCTGATCCTGTATTTTTACGCCGTGGAATACCTCGTATCTTTCTTTAAGACCGCGGAGTATCGATATTGTATCCTCTATTGACGGTTCGTCGACCGTTACGGGCTGGAAACGTCTTTCAAGCGCGGCGTCCTTTTCTATATACTTTCTGTATTCGTTTATGGTCGTTGCGCCGATGCAGTGGAGCTCACCCCTTGCGAGGAGCGGTTTGAGAAGGTTTCCCGCATCCATTGCTCCGTCTGTTTTTCCCGCTCCGACGATTGTATGAAGCTCGTCTATAAAGAGTATTATCTTGCCGTTGCTTTGGCGGATTTCGTTGAGTACTGCCTTGAGCCTTTCCTCAAACTCGCCGCGGAATTTTGCGCCCGCTATGAGCGAACCCATATCAAGCGAGAAAATAGTTCTGTCCTTCAGCGAATCCGGCACGTCTCCGCGCACTATTCTTGAAGCAAGCCCCTCGGCAATCGCCGTTTTACCTACGCCCGGCTCGCCTATGAGAACGGGGTTGTTCTTCGTCTTTCTCGAAAGAATGCGTATTACGTTTCGTATCTCGTCATCGCGCCCGATTACGGGGTCAAGCTTCTTTTCCCTTGCAAGCTCCGTTAAGTCGCTGCCGTATTTTTTGAGCGCATCGTAAGTCCCCTCGGGGTTATCGCTCGTTACGCGCGTGCTTCCGCGAACCTCCGAAAGAGCTTTTAAGAAATTATCGACCGTAATCGAAAATTCCGAGAACAGCTTTTTCATATCAGACGACGGTTTTTCAAGAAGTCCGAGCATTATATGTTCAACGGAAATATACTCGTCCCGCATATTCTCGGCGCGCTTTTCCGCCGCCGAAAATGCCAGCTCGCCGTCCCGCGATATATACACGTTCTGCCCTCCCGAAACCTTCGGGAGACGCTCTATCAGTTTTTTTGCACGTTCCGCAACTTTTCCCGCATCACATCCGAGCTTTTTGAGGAGTTCGGGGATAAGCCCGCCTTCCTGCGAGGCAAGAGCATACAATATATGCTCCTGTTCGATTTGGGAATTTCCGTACTCAAGCGCGGTCTCCTGCGCCTTCTGTATGACCTCTACGGTCTTTTGCGTAAGCTTTTGCATATTCATAAGTCTTTCCTCCTTTACGCGAACACTGCCTTATACATAACTCTTTTCTTCCGTGAGGTAATTTCTGAAAATCTTTGCCGTCCTTTCCGCCGCGAGCTCAGGCTCACCGAGCGCCGCAAAATACAGGCTTATCGCGCTGTGCAGTGCGCGTATATAGCCCGCCGCGGCCTCGCCGAGACATTCCGCCGAACCGCCCGTGTTTCTCAGACGGCGGACGTATCTGCCGCCTCCGAAGCTTGCCTCCCTCAAGCCGAGCAAACGTCTTTCTATCTCGCACCACAACGCAAAAAATTCGTCAAGGCACGCAATCAGAGATGAATTCTGCGTTCTCAGGTTTACACGCAATTCTCCGAAATATTCGCCTATTTCCGGATAAACCGCAACGCTGTACTGAATGCTCGGGTTATACTTGAACCTAATCGAGCCTCTTACGGCAAACTGCGAATCATTCTCGCCCGAACGGACGAGGAAATTTCCGTCCTCCGCAATATGGCGGGCAAGCTCGGAAAAAATATTTACCTTGCGCTTTTCGGGCGTTGCAAGCCCGAGACTTTCGGCAAGAAGCCTGTTAATCATCCCCGAACGGGTCGCACCCGCAAGGTATGCCGCACGGTCAAGCTCGCGGACTACATCGTCCCGAAGCGTTATACTGTATACGCCTTTCTTCACGCCCTCATCTCCTTTTAAATATAGTATATCACGTTTATATAATTTGTCAAGCATTTTATATAAAAATATTTACGAATTTTTCTTTTCAAAAATATTATTTTCAGAGTATGTGCATTATCACAAGTTTCTATAAATTCTTTTTTTTGCGGTTTTTTCAAAAAAGGAAGCCGTATTATCTGCGATATGTTCAAAAAAAATGGCAAGGTATTAAAAGTTCACATTTTTGAAAAATTTTTCACCATATGCCATTGTCTATTTTTCATAGTCGAACTTGTACAAAATAAATACCGAACCTTTGTGAAATAAGAGAATTTACATCCCGCGGATAAAATGTTATATTATTTATAAAATATTCGGCGGAATACTCTCCGCGCAAAAATTTTGGAGGTACTTTAAATGTCAAGTGTACGACTCGAACATGTCTATAAGAGATTTGACGGCGGCGTTACTGCCGTTTCCGATTTCTGCATAGATATTGCCGACAAGGAATTTGTTATTCTCGTCGGACCGTCCGGATGCGGTAAATCCACAACTCTTCGTATGATTGCCGGTCTTGAGCAGATATCCGAAGGCTCTCTCTATATCGATGATGTTCTCTGCAACGATGTTGCTCCGAAGGACCGCGATATAGCGATGGTTTTCCAGAACTACGCTCTTTACCCGCACATGACTGTTTTTGACAACATGGCGTTCGGACTCAAGCTCCGCAAGGTTCCGAAGGACGAAATTCGCCGCCGTGTTGAGGAAGCGGCAAAGATTCTCGAAATTGACTATCTTCTCGACAGAAAGCCGAAGGCTCTTTCCGGCGGTCAGAGACAGCGTGTTGCTCTCGGCCGTGCTATCGTAAGAAGCCCGAAGGTATTCCTTCTCGACGAACCGCTCTCAAACCTCGACGCTAAGCTCCGTGCTTCGATGAGAACAGAGCTTTCCAAGCTCCACGAGAAACTCCAGACAACATTTATCTACGTTACGCATGACCAGGTCGAGGCTATGACAATGGGTACGCGCATCGTAGTTATGAAGGACGGCTTCGTACAGCAGATTGCCGCTCCGCACGTTCTCTATGATACGCCCGCAAACCTCTTTGTTGCTACGTTCATGGGCTCGCCCGTTATGAATACGTTTGAAGCAAAGCTTGTTGACGAGAACAACACCACATATGTTGTATTCGACAACAACAAGGTTGCACTTCCCGACTCCAAGGGCAGAAAGCCCGAGGTTATGTCCTACATCGGCAAGGAAGTAATTGTCGGTATCCGCCCCGAAGCTCTTCACGACGAGGAAGTATTCATCAACCAGTTCCCCGATGCTATAATCGAAGCTAAGGTTGACGTTGTTGAAATGATGGGTGCTGAGACATATCTCTACCTCAGTTGTGAAGGTCTTGATTTCATCGCACGCGTTTCGCCCCGCTCGCACACAAAGGTCGGAGATATTCTTAAAATTGCCCTTGAAACTCCGAAGATTCACCTCTTCGACAAGGAGACAGAGCTCACAATCACGAACTGATTTTAAAATCGTCAAGGCGGTATCCGAAAACGGATACCGCCTTTTAATACGGTAAAGCAAACAGCAAGAGCGCGACCGATAGGTTCAGTCGCTCTCTTGCTGTATTGCAATAGGAGTGTGGGGAGGAGTAACAGAGAAAAGAATTTTTCATCTGTGTATAATCTATTTGATTTATTATGTATTAAATTATAACAGCGGATTATTAACAAAAAAACCTTATACTGTTACCAAATTATTAAACATTCGATTTTTTTGTAGTTTTCTCGGCTTTTTTCCTCTCGCGCAGCGCAAAAAAGAAGTCCGAAAGTATTTTTGAGCACTCGCCTTCAAGAACGCCCCCGCAAAGCTCGGGCTTGTGGTTATACGGAAGCTCAAACAGATTTATCACCGTTCCGAGACTCCCCGCCTTTTCGTCCCTTGCGCCGAACACAACGCGGTCAATCCTTGAATTTATGCAGGCACCCGCGCACATCGGACACGGCTCAAGCGTAACAAACATTTCGCAGCCGCAGAGTCTCCACCCGCCGACATTTCGGCACGCCTCTTCTATTGCGGAAATTTCGGCGTGTGCGAGCGCGCTCTTTCCCGCTTCACGCAGGTTATACCCGCGCCCTATTATTTCGTCATTCATTACAATAACGCATCCGACAGGGGCTTCCCCGAGATTTCCCGCATACTCGGCGAGCTTCAGCGCCTCGCGCATGAACTTTTCATCGCGTTCCATCGCCCGTCCTCAGTTTCTCTGGCTGTGTATCGGCGCGGGGATTCTTCCTCCGCGCGAGATGAATTTTTTCGGCGAACACTCCGATATTTTCATAATCGGTGCTTCTCCCAGAAGTCCGCCGTAGTTCACGCTTTCACCGTATTCCTTGCCGTATGCGGGGATTACGCGCACTGCCGTCGTTTTGTTATTCACGACGCCGATTGATATTTCATCGGCGATTATCGCGGATATTACCTCGGGAGGTGTGCTTCCCGGAATTGCTATCATATCAAGTCCGACGGAGCATACCGCCGTCATCGCTTCCAGCTTATCAAAGGAGAGATTTCCCTTTGCGACCGCGTTTATCATTCCCGCGTCCTCGCTTACGGGGATAAATGCTCCCGAAAGTCCGCCGACGTGGGGCGATGCCATGACCCCGCCCTTTTTTACCGCGTCATTGAGCAGAGCAAGCGCGGCGGTCGTTCCGTGGCTTCCGACTGATGAAAGCCCCATTTCTTCGAGTATATGCGCGACCGAGTCTCCTATTGCGGGAGTCGGCGCAAGCGACAAATCCACTATCCCGAACGGGATACCGAGCCTTTCCGCCGCGGTTCTTGCAACGAGCTGACCCGCGCGCGTTATTTTAAATGCCGTTCTCTTTACTATTTCGGCGAGGTCTGTGAGGTTGACGTCTCCCGCGCGCCGTATCGCCTTTTGGACAACGCCCGGACCGGAAACGCCCACGTTGATTACCGCGTCCCCCTCACCGACGCCGTGGAACGCGCCTGCCATGAACGGGTTGTCCTCCGCGGCATTGGCAAACGCAACGAACTTTGCACAGCCTATCGAATCACTTTCACGCGTGAGGTATGCGGTTTTGCATACTATTTCACCGAGACGTTTTACCGCGTCCATATTTATACCCGCGCGCGTTGTGGCGACGTTTACAAACGAGCATACGCGCTCGGTCTCCGAAAGTGCCTGCGGGAGCGACTCTATAAGATTTCGGTCTCCGCGCGTGGTCCCTTTATGCACCAGCGCACCGTATCCGCCTATGAAGTTGATGCCGAGCGTCTCCGCCGCGCGGTCGAGTGCGTGCGCTATCGGCGTTACGTCATCGGACGTGCAGGCATCGGCAAGCAGTGAAATCGGCGTTACCGAGACACGCTTATTGACAATCGGGATTCCGTAATCGCACGAAATTTTCTCCGCTTCGGAAACGAGCTTCTCAGCGGTCTTTGTAACCTTTTCGTACACGCGCTCGGAAACGCGCTTCACGTCCTCACCCGCACAGTCCCGAAGCGAAATTCCCATTGTTATCGTGCGTATGTCGAGATGCTCTTCCTCTATCATCTTTATCGTTTCAAGAATATCAAATGAATTTATCATGTCCTACCTCTTGTCCTCCGCGCGCTATATTCTGTGCATCGTGTTGAAAATTTCTTCGTGCATCGTATGTATCTTGAGATACTTCTCGTCTCCGAGCTTTGAAAGCTCCTCGGAAAGCGATTTGAAGTCCACACTGCTCTTTGAAATATCGACGAGCATAATCATTACGAACAAGTCCGACATAACGCTCTGGTTTATGTCGAGAATATTTATGTTCCTCGCGCTAAGCACCGCGGACACCGCCGCGATTATTCCGGTTGTGTCTTTTCCTACAACAGTTATTACAGCTCTCATTTTTTCTAATCCTTTCTTGTGTATCCGTTAATCGGGCGTACGAGACGTTCGGACGACTCCAAAGCGTCTAAAACCTCGCCGATTATACGATTTGAAATCAAAAACCCCTTTGGCGTAAGCCTCCAGCGCATACCGTCAAACTCGGAACAGCCGAGGTTGTGATATTTAAGGAGCACCTTTTCTATCTTATCGAAGAAGAAAAGATATTTCTTTTCGAGCTCCTCGGGCGTTATGCCGTCGCTCGTTCTGAGCATAAGCATGAGATACTCCCCTGCCCGCTCCGTTGCGCTTATAGTTTCCATTTTATCGATGACGGTATCTCCCGTCGAGAAAGCTTCTATGTAACGCTGTGTGTCGCGTATGAACGAGAAGCGTTTTCTTCCGATGAGCGAGTGAGCAGACGGGCCGAAGCCCCAATATTCGCCGAGGTTCCAATATTTCATGTTGTGGCGCGAGCGAAAGCCGGGGAGCGCGAAGTTTGAAATCTCGTACTGCTCATAGCCCTCGTCTGTCAGGCGCGTAACCGCCGCGAGGTACATATCCGCCACTGTATCGTCATCCGGCAGGCACAGCGTTTCGGGATATTCCGCAAGCGGAGTTCCCTCCTCAAGCTTCAGCGCGTAGCAGGAAATGTGGTTCGGGTGAAGCTCTATCGCAGCGTCAAGCGAGTCGAGAAAGCTCTCCATGGTCTGAGACGGGAGCCCGTACATCAAATCGAGAGAAATATTGTCGATTTTTGCACGCCGCGCCATATCCACTGCCGAAACCACATCATCGAACGTGTGTGTGCGGCCGAGAACGCGAAGCTCTGCCGGATTTTTCGACTGCATACCGAACGATATCCTGTTCACTCCCGCACGGCGCAGACGTTTAAGCATACGCAGGTCTGCCGTGTTGGGGTTCGCCTCGACGGTGATTTCGCAGTCGTCCGTTACGCGGAAGCTCCGAAAAACGGCATTCAGAATCTTAATCAGATTTCTCTCGCCTATTGAGGTCGGGGTTCCGCCGCCGAAATAGATTGTGTCTGCCCTGTAATCCGACTCGCGCATCTGCGCTTCGGAGATATGCTTTGTGATTGCGTTTGTATATGCCGAAAATTCTTCCTTATCTCCGCACCTTGAATAGAAATCGCAGTAGGCGCATTTCGATTTGCAGTACGGGATATGGATATAAATTCCGAGCGGAGTCATCCGAATCTTCCCTCCCACGAGTTATTCGTCAAGCTTCAGAACGGCCATAAACGCCTCCTGCGGAACCTCGACCGAACCGAGATTTCTCATGCGCTTTTTGCCTTCCTTCTGTTTTTCGAGAAGCTTTTTCTTTCTTGTTATATCACCGCCGTAACACTTTGCAAGGACGTCCTTGCGAAGCGCCTTGACCGTTTCGCGGGCAATTATCTTGCTTCCTATCGTCGCCTGAATGGGTATTTCAAACAGTTGGCGCGGAATATTTTCCTTGAGCTTTTCCGCAAGGCGTCTCCCGCGCGCATAAGCCTTTTCCGAATGGACAATAAACGAGAGCGCATCGACCGCCTGCCCGTTCAGGAGCACGTCAAGCTTCACAAGGTCAGATTTTCTGTATCCCGAAAGCTCATAATCGAGCGACGCATACCCGCGCGTCTTTGACTTGAGCGCATCGAAGAAATCGTAGATTATTTCGTTGAGCGGTAGGTTGTAATGGAGCTCAACGCGCGTTTCCTCAAGGTATTTCATGTCCTTAAATTCTCCGCGCCTGTCCTGACAAAGTTCCATAATGTTCCCCACATAGTCTGTCGGGGCGATAATGTTTGCCGCAACAAACGGCTCCTCCGCCCACTCAATTTCACTCGGCTCGGGATAATTCAGCGGGTTTGCAATCATAAGCTCCTCGCCGTTCGTCTTCTTTACTTTATATACAACGCTCGGCGCGGTTGTTATAAGCTCAAGGTTATATTCGCGTTCGAGGCGTTCCCTTATTACCTCCATGTGCAGAAGTCCGAGGAATCCGCATCTGAACCCGAATCCGAGTGCGGCGGACGACTCCGGCTCGTATGTGAGCGATGCGTCGTTCAGCTTTAATTTGTCCAGCGCGTCGCGCAGGTCCGGATACTTCGCACCGTCTGCGGGATAGACGCCCGAGAACACCATCGGCCGTACCGCGCGGTAGCCGGGGAGCGGTTCTTCCGCGCATCTGTCCGCGCCCGTAACCGTGTCGCCCACCTGCGTGTCCTTTACGTTCTTTATGCTCGCGGTGAAAAATCCGACCTCGCCCGCGGAGAGCTTTTCCGTTGGCTGTTCTCCTATCGGAAGCATATATCCCGTTTCAACAACGTCAAACTCGGCTCCCCCCGCCATCATGCGCACTCTCATTCCGCGCTTTATTTCTCCCTCCACAACACGGATATATACTATTACACCGCGGTATGAATCGTATCTGCTGTCAAATATTATCGCGCGGAGCGGAGCGCCGTCGTCGCCGTCGGGCGCGGGGATTCCGTTTACGGCGTATTCGAGAACCGCGTCTATGTTTATATCCATTTTCGCAGAAATCTCGGGTGCGTCCTCGGCGGGGATTCCGATTATATCCTCCACCTCGCCTTTTACGCGCTTCGGGTCTGCGCTCGGAAGGTCTATCTTGTTTATTACGGGAAGAACCTCAAGCCCGTGTTCGATTGCAAGATATGTGTTTGCAAGAGTCTGCGCCTCTATTCCCTGCGATGCGTCAACTACAAGCAGTGCGCCCTCGCACGCGGCAAGCGACCGCGAAACCTCGTAGTTAAAATCGACATGACCCGGAGTGTCAATCAGGTTTAACACGTATTCCTTTCCCGACTCTGCGGTATAGTTGAGCCTTGCCGCACGAGCCTTAATGGTAATTCCTCGCTCGCGCTCAAGCTCCATATCATCAAGGAGCTGGTCGGACATATCGCGCAGGCTTACAGCCTTGCAATGCTCCAAAAGCCTGTCCGCAAGCGTGCTTTTCCCGTGGTCTATATGTGCAATTATGCAGAAATTTCTGATGTTTTCTTTCTTTGCCACAGCGTTTTCTCCCGTTTATAATTATTCTTTATTGTATCACAATACACGCCGTTTTTACAACGTATTTCGGAAACTTTATTTGATTTTACCCCATACAAGTGCTAAAATATATAAAAAAGGATTGTTGAGGTAATAACAATGGGTAAATTCTTTGCTTTTTTATACAGAATGAAATACATTTCCCGCTGGTCGCTCATGCGCAACACGCGGACGGAAAACCTTGCGGAGCACTCGTTTCATGTTTCGGTGCTGGCGCACGCGCTTGCGGTTATATCGCGCGACGTGTTCGAAAATGAGATAAGCCCCGAGCGTGTCTGCGCCGCGGCGCTCTACCACGATATGTCCGAAATCCTCACGGGCGACCTGCCGACACCGATAAAATATTACGGCGAGGAAATCAAGAGCGCATACAAGAAAATCGAGCGCGAAGCCGAGGGACGGCTTCTCTCCTTTCTTGACGATGATATACGGGACGGGATATCGGAGTCCGCTTCCTGCCGGGACGCTGAGGTTTCAAGGCTTGTAAAGGCGGCGGACAAGCTCGACGCATATATAAAGTGCTGTGAGGAGAGAAAGTCGGGCAACTCGGATTTTGCCCTTGCCGAATCCCAGACGAAGCTTGTCTTAGAGAGGCTTAACTGCCGTGAGGCCGATTATTTCATTGAGCATTACATGGATGCGTTTTTGATGACACTTGACGAGCTTGAGTGATAATCTTTGCATTTTACGGGCTGTCTGCAAATATACTTATATATATTATTTAGGCTGAGGTGTTTAAATGAAGTATATAAGGCAGACAGCTTTTCTCGTCTTTGCAATTACGGTTTCTGTATGCTCGCTTGTATTTCACGGCGGAAGCGTTCCCGCCGTCTCGGAGGAGGACTGCGTAAAGCTCCCCGTTCTCATGTACCACCAGGTTCTTGACCTGCCTTCAAAGCTCGGAAAATACGTCGTTTCTCCGGCTGAGCTTGAGGCGGATATGAAGCTTCTTGCCGACAGGGGCTACGAGACGGTTACGGTTAACGACCTAATCGACTATTGCGGCGGAAAACGGAATCTTCCGAAAAAGCCCGTCATGCTCACATTCGATGACGGGTATGAAACGGACTATGTAAATGTGTTCCCGCTTCTCAAAAAATATAATATGAGGGCTGTCTTTTCGGTTGTCGGTTCGTATGCGGAGAAGTACTCCGAGCCGAACATAAACAAGCATATAAACTACGCGCACCTTTCGTGGGATGAAATGCGCGAGATGAGCAAGTCGGGGCTTTGCGAGTTCCAAAACCATTCGTATGATATGCACTCGCTGAAGGGACGTCGCGGTGCGCTGAAAAAGCGCGGTGAGAATGATGAGCATTATCTGAAAACAATGGAGGACGACATAAAGCACTCCCAGACGCTGTTTTACGACAACCTCGGCATGGCGCCGAAGTGCTTTACATACCCGTTCGGGAGCGAGGACGACAAGCTGCGCGAAATAATTAAAACTCACGGGTTTTCCGCAAGCCTCGGAACTTATGAAAAAGAAAACATTCTTACGGGCTCGCGTGATGAGCTTTATGACATCCGCCGATACAACCGCGCGCACGGCCGCAATATAGAAAAAATACTTGCAGGCGCAGAATAGAACCCCTGCGTTTTGCACAAAATATCCCTGTCAATTCAGGGAAAACGTGCCGTATTGAGGTGTATTTCCGCCGAAATACGGCATTTTTAATTTTTCCTGTTACACAACTAATTGTGATATTATACAAAATTTATACTGTTCGCATATACTTCTGCAATTTCTTTGCATAAAAATTTCAAAATTTCCGCTATTTTAGCGTCCAGCTTTAAAAAATTAGGTATTTTTGCAATTTGACAACATGTAAATTGCATGATATAATACCCGCATAGTTTAAAAATATCCTAACGGAGATGATTTATATGGCTTTTAAAAATGCTTATGTTCAGAGGGTTTACGACGGCGTTGTCGCAAAGAACCCGGGAGAGGTTGAGTTCCACCAGGCGGTGCACGAGGTGCTCGAATCACTCGAGCCCGTGTGCGACAGAGACCCGCGCTATGAAGAGATGGCAATTCTCGAGCGTATGTGCGAGCCTGAAAGACTTATATATTTCCGTGTTCCGTGGGTAGACGACAAGGGCAAGGTTCAGGTCAACCGCGGTTTCCGCGTTCAGTTCTCCTCTGCCATCGGTCCTTACAAGGGCGGTCTTCGCTTCCATCCGTCGGTAAACGCTTCGGTTATAAAGTTCCTCGGATTTGAGCAGATTTTCAAGAACTCGCTCACAGGCCTCCCCATCGGCGGCGGTAAGGGCGGTTCGGACTTCGACCCGAAGGGCAAGAGCGACGGCGAGGTTATGCGCTTCTGCCAGAGCTTTATGACAGAGCTTGCCAAGCATATCGGCGCGAACACGGACGTTCCCGCAGGCGATATCGGAGTAGGCGGCCGCGAAATAGGCTTCCTCTTCGGTCAGTACAAGCGCCTTACAAACGAATTTACGGGAACTATCACGGGAAAAGGTCTCCGCTACGGCGGTTCGCTTGCGAGAACGGAAGCCACGGGCTACGGTCTCTGCTATTTCACGGACGAAATGCTCCGCGCAAACGGAAAGTCGTTTGACGGAAGCCGTGTAGTCGTATCGGGTTCGGGCAACGTTGCAATTTATGCAACCGAAAAAGCATCTCAGCTCGGAGGAAAGGTCGTTGCAATGAGCGACTCCTCCGGATATATATATGACGAGGACGGAATCGACCTCGACGTTGTAAAGAAGCTCAAGGAAGAGAGCAGACAGAGAATCAGCGAGTATGTAAAACACAGAAAGAACGCTGTATTCACAGAGGGTTGCCGCGGTATATGGTCCATACCGTGCGACATTGCTCTCCCCTGCGCAACGCAGAACGAAATCGACGGAGAATCCGCAAAGCTTCTCGCCAAAAACGGTTGCTTCTGCGTATCGGAAGGCGCGAATATGCCCTCCACGCCCGAGGCAATCAAGGTATACTACGAAAACAATATGCTCTTCGGCCCGGCAAAGGCGGCAAACGCCGGCGGTGTTGCAACATCGGCTCTTGAGATGTCGCAGAACAGCATCCGCTATTCGTGGTCGTTTGAGAAGGTTGATGCAAAGCTCAAAACCATAATGGTCAATATATACAAGAGTGCAGCGGACGCCGCTGCGGAATACGGTCTTGACGGCAACCTCATGGTCGGCGCGAACATCGCCGGATTCAAAAAGGTTGCGGACGCAATGCTCGCATACGGCGTTGCTTATTGATAAGCCTACATTCATCCTTCCATATTCAGAATCCCGACGGTTGAGAGACCGCCGGGATTCTCATTGTGCCGATAAAAATTATTTTGAGGCACAATGGCAGATGCCGGAAAAGGAAGGTGAATTTGTTCGCACGCGGACGCGTCGGCGTACATAGGTACGGCAGAGTCCGCGTCGTGCAAAAGCAGACAAATCTCCGCGAATTTTCGCGGAGTGTGTAAGCTTAGATGCGATAAAAATTACGGGCATTGCCCTGAAGAGAAAAATCAAGAAATTATATTTGTCTGCGGTTCAGCGACTTTTCCGACCGTCTGAGAATCCCGACGGTTGAGAGACCGCCGGGATTCTCATTGTGCCGATAAAATTATTTTGAGGCACAATGGCAGATGCCGGAAAAGGAAGGTGAATTTGTTCGCACGCGGACGCGTCGGCGTACA
>CAKSEF010000037.1 GCA_934446465.1 uncultured Oscillospiraceae bacterium | reverse complement strand
CCGTTTTCCGAAAACTTGATTGCATTGTCGATGAGATTATATATGACCTGATATATTGAATCCTCGTTTGCAAAAATTGTTATAGGGCTTTCGGGAATGTTGAGCTCTGCCGAGATATTCTTTGAGTCAAGGCGCTGTTCAAAACTCAGAACCGCACGTCTGCACAATTCACATGAATCAAAATACGTGCTTTGGGCTGTTATATCGGTACCTTGAAGTACTGTTATATCGAGCATTCTGCTGACAAGTCTTGACAGTCGGTGAATCTCAGACGATACAATTCCGAGATAATGTTCTGCGTTTTCTTTTGGTATCGTGCCGTCAAGTATTCCGTCAACAAACCCGCCTATGGACGTCATCGGCGAACGCAGCTCATGCGATACATTTGCGACAAAAGACCTTCTGAGTTCCTCTGATTTTTCGAGAGAATCGGCCATATTATTAAATGCTACAGTCAGTTCTCCGATTTCATCACAGGACTGGACAGGAACTCTCGTCTTGAAATCGCCCATCGCAAATTTTTTTGAAGCATCCGAAATCTGCTTTAACGGGAGCGTCATGCGCCTTACAATGAAGTATGAAGCTATTGCGACAAAGATGAATACAAGAATGGAGAGGAACGCGAATAGCCGTATAACATACGTCATAAGCGATTGAACATTGTCAATCGAAGTTGTTGCGTATGTATAGGCAATTACACTGCCGTTTGAACCTTGAATGGGAAGTCCGACCGAGTAATTCTTTCCCGAATAAATACCACCGAGGGTACCGATTGAAGAAAATTCGCTTGAAGAACGCGTTTTTTCCAGAACATCCGAGCCTATATACGAACCGACGTATCTGCTTCCGTATTTGTCCGATGTTATTATAACCTGACCCGAGCTGTCGCAGATGATGACATGGATTTTTCCTTCATCGGTCATTGAAGTTATAACTGTGCGAAGCATTTTTTCGCGGGAAATCGTATAGTTTTCAATGAGTTCTTTTGTAAGCGATGACACACGCCTTGCCGCACGGTCAAGGGTTGTGTGTTTTTCGGAAACAGAATAGTTGTACATTTGAAATGATAATCCGGTTCCTATTACCGAAATGCAGATGACGAGCGGAATTGCAACCATAAGAAAATACTTGTATAAAAGTTTCACAAATACACCCTCATTCGCCGTCTTTTAGTTCAAATTTATAACCTACGCCCCAAACGGTTTTTAAAGACCACTTGTCGCTTGCACCGTCAATTTTTTCACGGAGTCTCTTTACATGCACATCGACAGTTCTCGAATCTCCGAAGTATTCGAAGCCCCACACATCGTCAAGAAGCTGGTTTCTTGTGAACACACGGTTCGGGTGAGATGCAAGATAATTGAGAAGCTCAAGCTCCTTTGGAGGCATATCCACTTTTTTACCCTTGACCGTAACCTCATACGCCGACATATTTATGACAAGATTGTCAAATGTCTTTATATCAGACGGCGCATCAGAGTTGGAATCCTCGCCGTTGTATCTCCGAAGCACGGCATGAATACGTGCAATAACCTCTTTCATATCAAACGGCTTTGAGATATAATCATCCGCACCGAGCTCAAGTCCGGTAACCTTGTCAATAGTTTCGCCTTTCGCCGTAAGCATTATTATGGGAGTTTTATCATTTTTTCGTATTTCGCGGCACACGGACCATCCGTCCATTTCGGGGAGCATAATATCAAGAAGTATAATGTCCGGCTTCTTCTTCAAAAAAGCCTCGATTCCCGCTTTTCCGTCAGAAGCGATACTGACTTCAAAAGAATCTTTTTCGAGATAAAGCCGTATAAGCTCCGCAATGTTCGGGTCGTCCTCAATTATCAGAACTCGAGTTGCCATATTTATACAACCTCCTTTGAATATGTTTATTATACACCATGAAAGCAGAAAATAGTTAACTTTTTGTAAAACGTTGAGAAAATATATGTAAAACATAGCTTTTATTGCAATAGAAGCCGTTCACTTGACATGTGTGATATAATTATATTGTCTTCGGGGCGGGGTGAAAATCCCCACCGGCGGTAATGCAGTTTTCTGACGAGCCCGCGAGCCATATTTGGCAGAGTTCGGTATATTCCGACGCCGACGGTACAGTCCGGATAAAAGAAGATGTTTTATTTTAACAATCATGCCTCGAATGTTAATTATTCGGGGCATTTTTTGCCCCTCAAAGCAGGAGGAATAAACAATGAATGTAAAACGAATTGCCGTGCTCGGAATGCTCGGCGCAATATCGGTTGTCGGAGCGCTGTTTGTACATTTTTCAATATTTCCGCAAGTCGGATTTATTGAATATGACCCCGCTGATATTCCAATCTTCATAACAACGTTTGCAATGGGAACGTGGTATGGGCTTCTGCTTACGTTCGTAGTATCCGTTGTTCAGGGATTTACGGTAAGTGCTTCCGGAGGAATACTCGGCATAATAATGCACATTATAGCAACGGGCACATTTGTAATTGCGGCAGGAAGTATCTATGCAAGAAAGAAAACCCGAAAAACCGCGTACATATCGTTGGCGGTCGGAACCGTGGCATGGACAGCGGTAATGGTCTTATGGAATCTCATAATTACGCCGAAGTTTTTGCAAGTCGAAGTTGGCGCGGTTATACAGTTGATGCCGTTTATAGTAATGTCAAATATAATTAAAGCGGGCACAAATGCACTTCTCACCGCACTTCTCTACAAGAGAGTTCATAAGCAAATTGACAGACTGATGTGATATTTTAAAATAAGTTTTAAAAAAACAAACTTGTGTATTTATTTGGAAACTGATATAATACTTCACATAAGATGAGGTGATATAAGTTGTCCTTGCTTTCCTTGAAAATAGGTTCGGTATTGAAAATTCTTTTAATATCGATGACTCCTGTGTTAGAGCTTCGCGGTGCAATTCCGTTCGGAGTTATGTACAATCTTCCTATTTGGGAGACTATACTTTTTTCTGTAATAGGGAATATGCTACCGGTTCCGTTTATCGTTCTGTTTGCCAGGCGGATTTTTGGCTGGCTCAAAACAAAAGGTATTTTCAGGCGTTTTGCGGAGTGGAGTGAAAGGCGTGTTTTAAACAAAAAGGGAGTGTTGGAAAAGTACAAGGCAATCGGCCTTGCTATACTTGTAGCCATACCGCTCCCGGGAACAGGGGCATGGACGGGGGCAATGCTTGCGGGTCTTTTGAATATGAGAATTAAAGAGGCATTCTTGCCGATTCTGATAGGTGTTATCCTCGCGGCGGTAATTGTCGCGGGTGTATCATACGGCATATTCGGCGCGATAAGTCTCTTTGGAATTCACTGATATTTGGTTTTATACATAAAATACATTGAGGTGTTGCTCAATGTATTCAGCAATGTTAGCAGATGCAATAACGGCGATTGTTACCTCTTTTGTTTTAATTGCCATACTGAAATGCGCCGTGAAGTTTATTTTTTTAGGGGATGCAGAAACTCTTCACTCGTGCATTAAGAAAAACTACGGAGATGAAAAATGGCAGAATCATTAAGTGTTTCGGGTATAATAAGCTCAGTCGTTTTTCGCAGCGATGAGACAGGATATGCAGTTATCAGGCTCTGCACCGAGGACGGTGGAGAGCTTATTGCCGTCGGGTGCATTCCGTATCCGGGAATCGGAGAATATATAGAAGCTGTCGGCATTTGGGAAACTCACTCGTCATACGGAGAACAACTGAAAATTACATCTTTTAGCCGGGCTCTGCCGTCAACGGCAGATTTAATTCTTGAATATCTCTCCTCGGGGACTGTTCGCGGAATAGGCCGAAAGACTGCAGAAAAAATAGTTGATCTGTTTGGTGATGACAGTTTGTGCATAATTGCCAACAAGCCAAACAGGCTTTGCGAGGTGGCCGGAATAACAGCGCAAAAGGCGCGCCAGATAGGCAATCAGTTTGAAATGCAAAACGCCCTCTCAATGCTTATGGAATTTATCAACAAAAACGGCATTGAACCCGAGTATGCCGTATCGCTGTTTAAAATTTACGGTCAAAAATCGCTTGAAGCGGTAAACAGAAATCCCTATATTATGTCAATGCCTGAAATTGGGGTTCAGTTCTATAAAATTGATAAGATGGCGCTTGACATGGGTTTTGACGGAAATTCGGAAGAGCGCGTAAACGCTGCGGTAATATATGAGTTGCAGTATAATTCGGAAGCAGGACATTCCTTTATTCCCCGGGAAAAGCTGACTCTTGCAACGGCAGAGATGCTTAGTATTCCACCGTCGGAGACAGAATGCGCACTCGACAGACTAATTTCTTCCGAGAGTATAGTTGAGGAAAAGATTTGTGGTGTAAATGCCTGTTACTTAACAAAGCTGTATGATGACGAATGCTATGTAGCAAATACTTTGTGCGAATTGCAATCACACGAGCGTGAGGTAGCGATTGATTGTGAAGATATAATAAGAAGAACGGAACAAGAAATTGACATAGAGTTTGAACCACTCCAAAGAAAGGCAATAGAGTTGGCCGTCAATAATCATGTATTTCTGCTTACCGGAGGGCCCGGAACGGGAAAAACAACGGTTATAAAAGGAATGCTCTCCGTGTTTGAAAAGATGAATATGACGGTTCTTCTTGCAGCACCGACAGGACGTGCTGCGAAGAGAATGACCGAGTTTTGCGGAACTGAGGCAAAAACAGTACACAGATTACTTGAAATGTGTTATAATGAGAATAGTACAGAGCCGATTTTTGAGCGCAATGCAAAAAATCCTCTTGAAACCGATGTGCTTATTATTGATGAAACATCGATGGTTGACATTTCACTTATGGCGGCAGTGTTGCGCGCACTTCCTAAAAATTGCACGCTGGTGCTTATAGGAGATGCCGACCAGCTTCCGTCGATAGGTCCGGGAAATGTATTTAAAGACCTGCTAAATTCAGACGTTTTCGCAAAAGTTATTCTTGATAGGATTTTTCGCCAGGCTGCGCAGAGCGATATAATTGTGGGGGCGCACTCCGTAAATCACGGGAGCCTGCCCGACTTCAGAAAAAAGGGCAAGGATTTGTTCTTTATGCAGAGAGCAGACGAGAATGAGCTTACGAAAACGGTTATGGAGCTTTGCAGAGAACGGCTGCCGAAGAATATGAATATCCCGTCCGAGCAAATTCAGGTTCTGTCTGTCAGTCGAAAGAATATGACCGGAACAAAAGAGATTAACAGACGTTTGCAGGCGTGTCTGAATCCGCCGTCCGAGGAAAAGACCGAAAAGAAAATAGGGGACAAGCTTTTCAGAGTGGGCGACAGAGTGATGCAGATACGAAATAATTACACCATCGAATGGTTCGGAATGTTTAACGGCGAAGTCGGGTACGGTGTTTTTAACGGAGATATAGGCGAAATTGTCGGCATAGACGGAAGAGATGAAACAATAACAGTGAATTTTGATTCGCGTCTTGTGCACTATCCGTTTTCTTTGGCAAATGAGCTTGAGCTTGCATATGCAATGACGGTTCATAAGTCGCAAGGCAGTGAATTTCGTGCAGTCATTCTCGTGGCGGGCAAAAGTGCACCTGTGCTATGGCACAGAAGCGTGCTGTATACGGCGATGACAAGAGCGCGTGAACTGCTCATCATTGTAGGAGAGTACGGCATAGTAAAAAAGATGGTTGAGAACAATAAGCAAAGAAACAGATACAGTGCCCTGAAAGCGAGGGTAATCGGTCGTATTTCCTGATAAAGGAGTGTTTATGTGAATATAAGTGAGTTAAAACAAAAAATCAAAGATTTTTTGTTCCCGCCTAAGTGCGTTTTTTGTCGAAGAATTATCGAAGAAGACGGTGTTTGCGCCAGATGCCAGCGTGAACTGCCGTTTAGGACCAATACGGAAGTTTTTGACGATATTCGCTCGGTTGACGAGGCATATTCGTGCCTTTATTATGAAGGAAATGTCCGCAACGCGCTTTTGCGGTATAAATTCGGCGGTCTTGTCGGATATGCCGATACATTCTCCGACTACCTCGAAAAGTGCATAAGCGAGAAACTTGCGGGAAGATTTGACATTTTGTCGTGGGTGCCGCTCAGTCCGAACAGATTAAAAAAGAGAGGATATGACCAGGCGCGTCTTCTTGCGGAGGGTGTGTGCGAGCGTCTCGCGGACGGCACAAAGCCGGTTAAAACCCTGAGAAAATGCAGAAACGCATCTCCGCAGTCGAGGCAGACTACTTTGGCAAAGCGCCGTTCGAACATACTTGGCGCATATGAACCGATGAGCGTTGATATTTCGGGAAAGCGTATAATCCTTATTGATGATATACTTACAACGGGAAGCACAGTGAGTGAATGTGCGAGAATATTGAAATCTGCAGGAGCAGAAAAGGTCTATGTTGTAACAATAGCAAAAACCCGCGCAAGAAAAAAGTGAAAAAGTAATTGAAAAAAGTAAAAAAACGGTTATAATAATAATATGAATTAAAAGTGTAAGGTGGTAAAGGCATGGTTTTCAGTAAAGATATAGGCATCGACCTCGGTACAGCGTCAATACTTGTTTATGTAAAAGGTAAGGGAATTGTCCTTCGTGAACCGTCGGTTGTTGCAGTGGACAAGTCCACGGACAAAGTTATCAAAGTCGGTCTCGAAGCCCAGAAAATGCTTGGCCGTACTCCGGGAAATATCATAGCTATCCGTCCTCTCCGCGGCGGCGTTATCTCCGACTATGAGATGACAGAACACATGATTAAAAACTTTATCAAGCGCGTTATGGGCGGATTCAGCCTCATTAAACCGCGCGTGATGATTTGTATACCGAGCGGAATTACGGAAGTCGAGGAACGTGCCGTTATTGATGCCGGAAGACAAGCGGGAGCAAGAAGCGTTTACCTCATAGAAGAGCCTATTGCCGCGGCAATAGGAGCAGGAATAGATATTGATGAGCCTAACGGACACATGGTTATTGACATTGGAGGCGGAACAACGGATATAGCTGTTATTTCGCTTTCGAATATAGTTGAAGCAGCGTCAATCAAGATTGCGGGTGACCAGTTTGACGAGTATATCGTCAAATACATACGCCGCAAGCATAATGTCATGATTGGCGAGCGTACCGCAGAAGAACTCAAAATAAACATCGGCTGTGTTTTCCCGCGTCCCGAGGAGATTTCAATGGGCATAAAAGGTCGCTGTCTTATGACAGGGCTTCCGCGCGAATTTATGGTAAATTCGAGTGAAATGCTCGAGGCTCTTGAAGAGCCGGCAACAAGAATCGTTGAGGCTATACACAACGTGCTTGAGAATACACCTCCTGAGCTTGTCGGAGACGTTTCGACAAACGGAATCGTTCTTACCGGAGGCGGTTCGCTCGTATGGGGATTCTCGGAACTTATTCAGTCAAAAACAGGAATCAGCACAAGCGTAGCGGACGAAGCCGTTTCGTGCGTTGCTTACGGAACGGGAAAAGCACTCGATGACCTTGCGGGTTTGCCTGACGGAACGCTTAATCTTTCCAGAAGAAGACAGATGCTCTCTTAAAGCAAATAATTACACACCTCGGCGGATTAGAATTCCGCTGAGGTGTGTTTTATTCGCAAATGTTTTTAAATTGGTCGAGTCGCACAGAACTATACAGCTCTGTGCGACTCGTAATAAGGGGGGATGAGTATGGGGATATATCAGTAAAGCGATGCGGAATCTGTTGTCCGCGTCCTCGCTTCCTGCAGTGTAAATGACAGAGTGTGCCTCTGTCCGTTTCGCGACACTACGAATGTCATCGCGTCGGAAACTGAGCATTCATCAAGCAAAGACTTCAAGTCTGAATATGAAGATATAGCTTTATCGTTTACGGATACTATCAAGTCTCCGGACTTCAGACCGGCTTTAGAAGCATTTGTGTTTGAGAAAACTTCTGCGATATAAAGCCCGCCCTCTTTCCACTCACCTGTGAAAAAGTTATAGGAAGACTGCCGCTGTGAGACGCTTATGCCGAGCTGAACACGTCCGGATACATATCCGTTTTCTTTAATCTGGTTAATAACGTCTTTTGCCGTGTCTATCGGTATTGCAAAAGCAAGACCCTCAACATCACTCCCGGAAGATTTGGCGTTTACTATTCCGATAAGAAGACCGTTTGAGTCAAAAAGTCCTCCTCCGGAATTTCCGGGATTTACGGCTGCGTCAGTTTGGAGAAGCGTCATCTTTTCGTTGTCTATTTCAATTTGTCTGTCAAGTGCGCTTATAATACCGCTTGTAACAGTGCCGCCGAGTTCGCCCAAAGGATTTCCTATTGCGAGAACAGATTCGCCAACCTTAAGAGTTGAAGACGTTCCGAAGGTTGCGGGCTTAAGTCCCGTTTCCGAGATTTTAAGAACCGCAAGGTCTGTCTTCTGGTCTGTACCTATAAGTTCCGCCGAATATTCCTTTGAGTTTGTGAGCTTCACTGTAATCTTAGTGGCCCCGCTTATAACATGATTGTTTGTAGCAATGTAGCCGTCAGAAGAAACTATAACGCCGCTTCCCGCACCCTGTGAAACAAACTGTCCCATTCGACTGCTGTTCTTTACGCTTTCAGTTCTTATTTCGACAACACTGTCAATGCACATATCAGCCGTTGAAACTGCATTAAAGGAAGTACTGTTAGTGTATGAAACAGGTGAGGCGTTTACGGAAACATTTGCTTCACGGTTTGTTTCTGAAAGCTTAACTGCCGCAATGCCACCGCCGAAGCCGGCAGCACCGGACAATATGGCTGCGGAAAGAACGATTGCCGCTATCTTTGTACTCCTATTCGGTTTACATTTCTTTTCACCGAAGTTTTCCGGTTCATATGATGTAAGATGTACATACTTCATAGGAATTACCTCCTTTTTGTTTACATCGACAGTATAGCACAAAAAACGGGCAAAAAAATATATTTCGTGTAAATAAAAGATGAAAAAATTGTAAATGACAAAAAA
The DNA here is from genome assembly GCA_934446465.1 of uncultured Oscillospiraceae bacterium. Lineage (GTDB taxonomy): Bacteria > Bacillota > Clostridia > Oscillospirales > JAAYXM01 > CAKSEF01. Next base: position 7,480 of record CAKSEF010000037.1, on the reverse strand, counting down.
ACCTTGAAAACGTATATTTTTCATTGTATTATATTATTTATGAAAGGAGTGCTCTTCAAATGATAAAGGTAGACATAAATAGGACAAAGGATTTCGTCTCAAAAAACGATTTGGACGAAATGTCCAAAAGACTCGTAAAGGCACATGAAAAACTCTTAAACGGAGACGGAGAAGGTTCTGATTTTCTCGGGTGGCTTCGCCTTCCGGCACAGATTGATAAGGAAGAGTATGCACGAATAAAACGCTGTGCGGATAAAATACGCAGTGATTCAAAGGTTCTTGTTGTAATAGGTATCGGGGGTTCGTATCTCGGTGCGCGGGCGGCGATAGAATTTATAAACGGTAACGCATACAACCGGCTCTCCGAAGGCAATACGGAGGTGTACTTTGCGGGGAATAACCTAAGTACAGACTATTTTAATGAGATAGTAAAGATAATCGGAAACCGCGACTTTTCAATTAATGTAATTTCAAAATCCGGCTCGACTACGGAACCGGCCGTCGCGTTTAGGCTGTTTAAGGCACTGATAGAAAAGAAATACGGAAAAGAGGAAGCAAGAAAACGCATTTACGCAACTACAGATAAGACGCGCGGTGCGCTAAAGAATTTGGCAGATAACGAAGGGTATGAAACGTTTGTAATACCTGATGACGTCGGCGGAAGATATTCTGTATTGACTCCTGTCGGACTTCTGCCTATGGCGGTTGCCGGCATAGATACCGACTCGGCAATAGCCGGTGCAGAGCTTGCGATGAATGAACTTTGCAAGACAAAGGACATGACAAACCCGGCATGGATTTATGCAGGTGCGCGCAATGTCATGTATGAAAAAGGTAAGAAAGTTGAAATTTTGGCATGCTTTGAGCCGAAATTCAGGTATATGGCCGAATGGTGGAAGCAGCTCTATGGGGAAAGCGAAGGAAAAGATGGAAAGGGAATTTTCCCTGCATCGGTTGAACTCACGGCAGACCTCCATTCAATGGGACAGTATATTCAGCAAGGGGAGAGATTCCTCCAGGAAACGGTTGTTTCAATAGGAAGAAAGCCGTCTGATTCTGAGATAATCGTTCCTGATAACGATGAGGATTTTGACGGTCTAAACTATCTTGCGGGCAAGTCGATGGAGTTTGTGAACAACAACGCCTATAAGGGAACGGCAATCGCTCACGAAGACGGCGGAGTGCCGAATATGTGTATAACTATTGAATCATCCGATGCGAAGTCGTTCGGATATATGGCATATTTCTTCGAGTTTGCATGCGGTCTGTCCGGATATGTGCTTGGTGTAAATCCGTTCAATCAGCCGGGAGTAGAGGCCTATAAGAAGAATATGTTTGCATTGCTCGGCAAGCCGGGATTTGAAGACAGGCTGAATGAAATTTTGAAAAAGTAACTAATAATTTACAAAAACCTATTGTGATTTTAGTGAAAATGTGTTATCATATTTTTACAGAGAACCCCATTTCCAACAGGGGCTGGAATTCGGCCTCTCGCTTGCCGAAAAAGTGAGGACCGCAATCGCAATTTGCGGAGTAAGGAGCTTGTCATGGTTCGTGTAATTATGGGACTTCAGGGACACGGAAAAACAAAGCAAATCATTGAGCTTACGAACAAAGCAGTTGCTGACGATTTGACAGTGGCTTGCTTAGAGCGCGGAACAAAGCTTACATATGATATAAGTCATAAAGCACGTCTGGTTGACGTTTCGGGATATTTTATTGAGAGTTATGCACATCTTAAGGCATTCATCTGCGGACTGCATTCGGGAAACTTCGACTTGTCAAAGATTTTTATCGACAGTCTCTACAAAGTTTCAAAGTGTAGCTGCCAGAAGGAAACAGAAGACTTCCTTCTTTGGGCGGAGCAGTTTGGCAGTGAACACGGCATTGATTTCGTAATTACGATAAGCGCGGACGACAAAGAGGCATCAGACGTAATTCGCAAGTTTTTCTAATATGCAAATTTTAAACCCGAGGAGACTTTAGTCACCTCGGGTTTTGCTATATTTCATTAATTATGTGGTTTAGTGCGTACGTTATTCCGTATTCATCGTTTGTCTTGGTAACAAAATTGCATATATTCTTGATGGAATCCACTGCGTTGCCCATAGCGACGGAATAACCGGCAGCCTTTAGCATTGATTCATCGTTCGGACTGTCTCCGAATGCAACTATTTCCGATATAGGGATGTTCAGGTAGTCCGCGAGAATCCTTATGCCGTTTCCTTTTGTTGTATCAGACGGCATTATGTCAATAAGATTTGGACCGGATGTAATTATAGTCAGCGTGTTATTTTTATTAAACCTTTCTTCAAGAGACGGTATTATAGCAGGGTCATCATGAATGAGAACCTTAAGTATATCAAAACACCTTTTGTTTTCGGGAAGCTCCGATATGGGAAGTATGGGGACTCTAAAAGCCTCCGGAGCTGTTTTGTTATAGTCTAAATAAAACTTGATTCTCTCACTGCTGAGCGAGTGATAAACACATTCGGTGGTATACAAGAGGTAATCCAAGCTGCTGTCCGCTAAATAGCAAAGCAGACTCTTCATATCTTCGGCAAGAATATACTTGCAGTGCAGAACCTCGCCGGTGCCTGTATTTAATATATATCCACCGTTACATGTGATAACAGGGTCGCTGATTCCGAGTTCATAGATATACTCCGCAATCTGGAGATTTGTCCGTCCTGTGGCGATAATTATCTTAACCCCTTGGGTACTGAGGTCTCTGAGTGTCTTTTTGTCTGTCTCCGATATGTGGTTTTTTGACGTGAGCAATGTTCCGTCAAGGTCAAATACACAGCAACTGATTTTCATTGTAAAAGATTCTCCATTTGATTTTGTACTAATTCCAATTTTTCCAAACATCGGGGCAGTAGCCGATTGTGATTTCCCGGCCGTTCCTCACAACAGGCGTTCGGATAAGAGAGGGATCTTCAAACAGCTTGTCTGCTATATCGCTTTCGTTAGCAAGGTATTGAATGAAGCTTTTCTCATATCCTTTTGATTTTTTATTCACCATTTCGTCAAGTCCGACTTTGCTTTTTACAAGCTCGAACTCTTTGGGAGAGAGGCCGAAACGCGGTAAATCAACAGATTGAAACTTAATCCCGCGCTCCTTGAAATACCGCTCTGCCTTTTTCGTGTCAAAACAACTTTTTGAGCCGTATATTTGTATGTTCATATATTTACCTCTTTTGAGACTTAATCATTGACAGAACTAATAAGAACTTTCTATTCAGCACGATACAGCTCTACATCGGTATAATAGAAATGAAGTATATCTTCATATGTCTTTCCTTTGTTTGCGAGTGCTTTTGCTCCGTACTGACTCATACCAAGGTTATGCCCCCATCCTGTTCCCGAAACTGTAAATGAATCAGAAGATAATGTCTGCTGCGGTAACTGACTTTGGGAAGAATTTGCCGACAATATTGTCTTTCCCGATGAAGTCAAAATAGTAACGGGTGAAGAAGAGCCGAGCTGTTGTGTTCCGCCAGCCCCAACGGCAAATATTTTGTCGTATGCAAAGCTTAGCGTGTTAGATGAATTATTCACAAAAAGAATTGATGCAGACGGCGTAACGGGTGTTGAAATAGCGGACGATGGGCCGCCTTTGGTAACTTTATATCGCTGACTGTGTGTGTATTTTTTATACGTTGAGCTGTACAGTATTGTTCTGGCCCTTTCTTTCGAGAAGTTGAACTCTTTTCCGTTTATATCTACAATAGTAAGAGTTTTTACATTCCCCATAGCTGTGAACTCTTTTACATACATATTGGCAACCTTTGCACAGGAATATCCTTTTGCATTAAGTATATTTGTCAATTCATCTGCCGTATATGTAAATGACCAGCGTCCGTTTGTTATTGAATCGAGGTCTTCATTGTTGTCATAAACTCCGCGCAGGTAGGGAAGAACTGCCGACCATACGTTCTCCGAATCTTCCGTAGCTCCGCCGTCAGACGATGAGAATACCGCGCAAATCGGCTTACCGTCATATAAAATATATACTCCGTTTGTGTCATCTACCGCTTTATTTGAATTTGCGTTTGCCGAATTCATGCCCCTGTATACCTGGCAATCTGTAGTATTGCATATATCAAAGTTTTTCCCGTGCTTCCCATAGTTATAAAGGGCATATGTCCTTGCGCAGACGGATTGCGCCTTTAATGCTTCTATCGGCCAGGAGGCAGACATTTCATATGGTATTACTCCCTTAACATACTCTTGCATGGGAACGTAGTTTGTAACGGAAATATCACCCGAATCACGAACATATTCAAATCCGCCGTAGTACTTATATCCCTTAAACCATGTCAATGGCATATCAACCTCGCCGAGAGACGGATATACCGCAAGGTAACATCCGTTGTCATACTCAAACAGTATTTTTCCGTTTGTTGTGTCGATGACCGTTACACATTTGTCCGAGTTTCCGACAGAGGTCGTTGCGCCTAAGCTTGTATACTTTACAGCATCCGACTGCGCGTTTAACAGCGTCCCGTAGGAACCGACCCTGACCTTATATGTACCGCCGGAAACGACAGGAAATGCTGAAATGCCTTGGATGTTTAGTGATGTGGCCTTTGCACGGGCTTCCTCCGCTGTTGCAAAAGCCCCATTAAGCTGAATATGATATGCACCTATAAGTTTTCCGCCGGTCTGTGCAGAGGTATAGATTGTTCCGTTACTGTAATAAAGGTTTTTGTCCTTGAGCATGCTGATTTTGTTAGTTCCGGAAACGGAATACTGCGATATAAATCTGTGCGTACTGTCAAAAAAGCCAAAGCGGTAACCGCTACCCTCAATGTTCTGAAGATTTGCAGAGGGGAGGGTGCTTTTTCCGTAAAACAATCCCACACGGACTGTCGGGTTGGCATCCGGATATGATGCGCAGACAGTCAAGGTAAGTACAGCTATTGTAAAAATTAAAACAGTTAAAAGCTTTTTCATATGTTATCTCCCTTTTGAGAACTCTATAGGTATATTGTAACTGTTTTTGTTGTTTTTTTCAACATGATTAGACTGGTAATTTACAATCTTTTGTCAAATCTTCCCGAATATGTTTTTCTGAATTTTTCAAACTCTCCGTTATCAAGAGCATTTCTGATTCTTTCCGCAAGTTTATTGTAGAAATACAGATTGTGCATGACAGCAAGGCGCATTGCAAGCATTTCCTTTGCTCTGAAGAGATGTCTTATGTACGCGCGTGAATATCTGCTGCATACGGGGCATGTACATTCCGGGTCAATGGGAGAATTATCTTCCTTATATTTTTCGTTGTTAATATTTATACAGCCGTTTTCCGTAAAAAGATGACCGTGGCGTGCATTTCTGGCGGGAAGCACACAATCAAAAAAATCAACTCCGCGCGCAACCCCCTCAATAATATTAGTTGGTGTTCCGACTCCCATCAGATATCTCGGTTTATCATATGGCATAAACGGCTCAACTTTTTCTATGATGTTATACATTTCTTCATGAGATTCTCCGACGGCAAGACCTCCGATCGCATACCCGGGTAAATCAAGTTCACGTATATCTTTCATGTGCTGTATACGCAAATCCTCGTGTATTCCGCCTTGATTTATCCCAAACAAGACCTGCCCCTTATTTACGCATCCGTCAAGCGAGTTTAGCCTTGCAAGTTCTGTCTTGCATCTGAGAAGCCAGCGCGTAGTTCTTTCGCACGACTGTTTCACATAAGAGTACGGAGAGGGATTTTCAACACATTCGTCAAATGCCATTGCAATATCAGAGCCGAGTGCGGACTGAATTTGCATGGACGACTCGGGAGACATGAAAATTCTGCGTCCGTCAATGTGCGAAGCAAAAGTGACTCCTTCTTCCTCTATTTTTCGCAGTGAGGCAAGCGAAAAGACCTGAAAACCTCCGCTGTCTGTCAATATCGGACGGCTCCAATTCATGAATTTATGCAGGCCACCGAAGTTCTTAACAATCTTCTCTCCCGGGCGCAGGTGTAAATGATATGTATTTGAAAGTGCAACTTGGCATGAAATATTCTCAAGGTCCAGTGATGAGAGTGCACCTTTTATCGCTCCTTGTGTGGCAACATTCATAAACACAGGTGTTTGAATATCACCATGAGCCGTTGTGAACACGCCGCGGCGCGCGTTTCCTTCTTTTTTTATAACCTTAAACATAAAAACTCTCCCTGTTAGTAGATAAACACAACATTGCTGATGTACAAAAGCGATATGGGGTTTGACATACGCATGTTGATGACCTGCATTAAATTTGCTGCCCCATAAGCTCTAAAATTCGACAATTACAGTATAAACGAAAAATTTGAATATTTCAACAAAAATAGTGCAGGAGTATTATCTCCTGCACTATTTTTTGTCAGTAAGTAAACATCACGCTGTCCGACGCGAGAAATTTCTGACGCTCTCCGCGTATCGGCTCTTCCTCTAAAGCTTCAATCACATTCGTTATTCCGTCAAGATAGCGGTTAATTACCTTTCCGGTGTACCGTATGCGCTCGATCGCCCCTGCATATCGGACGGCGAGCTTCTCGAAACCGTTGGTTTTAAGCTCACGGTGCCAGTGTTCTTCATGTATATTATAGAGATTTTCAAAATCTGAGGCAATTTGCGGTATTGTATTGTTTGCAAAATTCCGGAGCCATTCATGGTCATCAGCCTTGTATTTTTGACGAAGGTTAATGTGAATCATACATTTGTCAACAAGCGCGCGGAAGACAGCTTTATAATATGCAACGTTTTCCACATTATCATATTTATCTAAAGTGGTAAGCGCATTTTTATAAATTTCTTCTGCTTTTTCCAAATCAATATCATAGCAAAGTAGGTTAAATAACGGGTCGCTTAACAAAATCAGCTTACCCCAGTTGTAGTCTCCTTCGAGCCCGCAGAAGAAATCGCTTATTGTTTCGGAGAGTTCAAACGGCACTTTTGTGATAAATTCAGAAACGGAGTAAATGTCATCTTTTGTACAGGAGAGTCCGCGCCAGCAGTATTCCGAATACATTGCGAGACAGGGAAGCGCCTGACTGTGATTCATATCGCCGTATAGCCAGCTTGTTCCGAAAACCTCGCGCACACCGTATTTAAGACACTCTTCAAGCGCATTCCAATGGTATAAAATCAGATAGAACGCCAGACAGTGAGAATACGGGTGTCGATATTTCAGTCAAAAACGGAAGCAGTGTATCCGTTTCGGGTAAGACAAATGCGGGTATTTTCAGTGGGACACTTACTGCAAATGAATCCGGGATAACTGAGCTTTCGGCGGATGCGGTTGTCTCTGGAAGGCAGATGTCCCGTTCGATAACAATAGGGGTAACGGGAACTCAGAACCCGGAAACAGTTTCGATAGACATGACGAAAAACTCGATAAAATATGCTGACAAGACTGCACCGTCGGAAGCTTGGGAGACGAGCGGTTTTGACATAGTTCTTGACAAAACAACAACATGTACAAACAGCAGATA
>CAKSEF010000036.1 GCA_934446465.1 uncultured Oscillospiraceae bacterium | reverse complement strand
TCAAGAGAATACTTGATTTCACGGCAAAGAAATAGGAGAAAAGAGATGCTCCGCCCCGATTTTTCGGGGCGGAGCGTTGTTATTTGCACGCGGAAATTTTGTATTGAATAAGCGAAACACTTGTGATATACTATGAATATTATCATGGCGGGTTTTGTATTTTAATAAGAAGAAAGCATTTTTTTTCGGGCAGAAAGGGGTGCTGTATCATATGGGAATACTCAACGGATATTACAAGCTTACTGCATCGTGGACGGCAGACGCAGACCTTTTTGGGAGGGTGTGGGGCATGCCTCAGTCTCTCGTCGACAAAATTCCGATGGTTGTCTCAAATATGCTCCTTGCTTTTATAATACTCGGAATATTCACGATTATAATGCACTTTGCGGGGGAATATTACGCAACAAGCACCGACGGCACAAAAATCAACTCGTTCGGCAGGAACACGGCCGCAATAGGCGGACTGCTTTTTTCGATGATACCCACGTTTTTCCTGTATGGGGGCGGATTTCTCGGGCATTTTGTTAAGCTCTGCTCGAACGCGGGCGCATACCGTGCGGCGGGACAGAACGGTGAGTTTGCCGTAATGGTTGTTCTCCTCATTCTCATTGCGCTCCTTTTGCTCATCTTTGCGGCAATTATAATCGCGTGCTTCATTCCCGCTGTCAGGGTGCTTATCGCAAACGTGCGTGAGTTCGGCATACTCGGAATAATATATTTCTATGTAAATGTCATATCCGGCTTTGTCGGTGTTGTGCTATTTGGAATGATGCTGTTTTTGCAGGCGTGGGCAATGCTTCCGGCTGTTATCTTTGCGGTTGCTTTCGTCGCGTCGTTTGATTTTATTATCTGGATTTTTTAAGGAGATTTTCGGTTAATGAAAAAAGGAAAAGACTCTTACGATGTGTTTGAGGTTTTTAAAGAGGGAAGCTTCATGGACGGTGCCTCCTTCGGCAAAAAGCTTGCGTATTGGCTGAAAAACGTCTATTGGTACCACTTTAAAATTCCGACGTTTGCGCTCATACTCGTCATAATCACGGCGGCGGCGCTTATTCACGATGTAACAGGCACAAAGAGAAACGACCTCGATTTCATACTCGGCGGTGCGGTCTATGCCGATACGGAGCAGATGTCCGCGCTCTCGGACTACCTTGCGGATGCGATTTCCGCACCCGCCGGAGACAAGGCATCGGTCGGACGGCAGATGCTCTGCACCGAGGCGGTTTCCGGTATCACAAGCCAGAAGATAGACTATGACGAATATGCCGCGGCGAGCATTGACAAGATTTCCGTGAGCTTTGCCGATGATGAGATACTTCTGTTTTTGCTCGATAAGAAGTACACCGACTGGTATAATGAGCAGGGCGCGTTTGAACCGCTTTCCGAATTTGGGATAGAGAGCGAAAATACCTGCTTTGTCGACATATCGGACAGTGAAATAATAAAAAAACTCGGCATAAAATCCAAAGACGGCATTTATGCCTCAATCAAGATGATTAATGCCTCGCGCAGGAAAGACGAACGCATAATGAAAAAATACGAAAATGCGGCAGCCGCACTCCGCGCACTCATGAAATAAGGTGATTTTATGGACTCGTTTTCAAACGTCCTCGGAAGCGTCGGCGCGGAAAAGAAGATAAGCCCTACAAAGGTTATAATACTCGCTTTCGTGTTCATTATTTTTCTGGGCGCGTGCATGCTCATGCTCCCCGCTGCGAACAAGTCAGGGCTTCGCGGGGATTTCATAACCGCGCTGTTTACGGCGACGAGCGCAACGTGCGTTACAGGGCTTACCGTTGCCGATACGTTCAGGCACTGGACGCGCTTCGGGCAGGTAGTTATAATGCTCCTCATACAATGCGGGGGTCTCGGTTTCATGGCGTTTGCGACCGTGTTCTCTCTCATAGTGAACAGGCGCATATCGCTCCGCGAACGCCTAATTATGACACAGTCATTTTCCGTAGACGAGATTTCGGGAGTCGTACGGCTTGCAAAGCACATTCTTTTCAGAACGCTTCTTGCGGAGGGGATAGGAACTGTTGTTCTCTCGCTCCGCTTTGTTCCGCAGTACGGGCTCGGCGAGGGACTGTTCAAAAGCGTATTCCACGCAGTCTCCGCGTTCTGCAATGCGGGGTTTGATGTTATCGGGGTATGCCGCGGACACATAGGGAGCATATCGCAGTACGCGGAGGACCCGCTCGTGTGCCTTACTCTTATAACGCTCATGGTTTTCGGCGGTCTCGGTTTTCTCGTCTGGGAGGACCTGCGCGTAAAAAAGCGTTTTTCCGCGCTCAACCTCCACACAAAGCTCGTAATGATTATGACGGGCGCGCTCCTTATCTGGGGTACTGCGATGTTTATGATTCTGGAATATTCAAACCCGGCGACAATCGGGAATATGAATTTCTTTGAAAAGATACTCGCGTCATTGTTCCAGTCGGCAACTACGCGCACCGCGGGATTTTACAGCTTTTCGCAGGGCGGAATGACGGTATCGTCAAAGATGGTTTCCGTAATACTCATGTTTATCGGCGGTTCGCCCGGCTCGACTGCGGGCGGAATTAAAACGGTTACGCTCGCCGTGCTTCTCATAACCTCCGCGTGCGTTATGCGCGGAAAGTCCGAGATTACGGCATTCGAGAGAAAAATCCCCACCGAGTCGATTTTAAAAGCCGTTGCGGTTGTTACGGTCGCGCTGTTCATAGTAATTATCGGTTCGGTAATACTCGTGATATTCGACGACGTTTCCATGATGGACGCGGTGTTCGAATGTGTTTCGGCATTCTCGACGACGGGGCTTTCAACGGGCATAACGCCGAGGCTCTGCAATATATCAAAGATAACGCTCATTCTGCTTATGTATTTTGGGCGTGTCGGGCTTCTCACAATGAGCATCGGGCTTCTCGTGAGAAAGAAAAGGTCAAAAATCGGTTATGCCGACGGAAAGGTTATAATCGGTTAGAAGCGCAGAAATCTCCTTCATTTTCATACTGCGCCGGAGGAGAGCGTTATTGTTACTGTTTGTGCCGATGCGCAGCGGCGGAACGGAGGTTTTTTATGGACTCGTTTCTCATAGCGGGTGCGGGCAGGTTCGGAAGCTCGCTTGCACTCGAGCTTTCAAGCCTCGGACACGACGTTTTGGTCGTGGATAAAAACGAGGAGCGCATAGCGGCAATCGCAGACCATGTTACGCACGCGGTAATAGGCGACGCAAAGGACGAAAATGTCGTTCGGTCGCTCGGCGTTCGCAATTTTGACGTTGCGGTGGTCGCTCTTGCAAGCAATATAGAGGACAGCGTTCTGATTACGCTGATGCTCAAGGAGCAGGGCGTTAAGAAGGTTGTTGCAAAGGCAAAGAGTATGCTCCACATGAAGGTGCTTGAGCGAATAGGAGCGGACGTAACGGTGTTCCCCGAGCGCGATATGGGAAAGCGCCTTGCACAGCGTTTGTCCGCTACAAACATAATAGATTTTATCGAGCTTTCGGACGAACACAGCATTGTTGAGACGGAGGCCCCGCGCGAGTGGTTCGGAAAGAGCCTCGGCGAGCTGAACATACGCGGGCAGTACGGCCTTAACATAATCGCCGCGCGGGATAAGTACGCCGTCAACCTCATCGTCTCCCCGACCGCCGAGTATGTGATAAAAGAGGGCGACGTACTCATAGTTATCGGTGAGAATACGGATATAGAAAAGCTGAGCCAGAAATGACGGAGAGAATAACGGGAAGAAAAAACGCGGTAATAAAACGGCTTGCAAAGCTCGGACGGGATAAATCGTTCCGAAATGCGGAGCGGGAGTTTGTCTGCGACGGAATAAAGCTTTTAACGGAGGCAATATCGGCGGGAATGGAGATAGTAACCGTTCTCGCGGACGAAAATTTTGCGGACAGCCTGCCCGATACGGGAAATGCGGACGTTTACGCCGTTCCGAGGGAGCTTCTTGAGTTTGTCTCCACGCTGAAAACCACGCAGGACGTCATATTCACGTGCCGTATGCGTGAGCTTGAAGCAAAGGAGATAAACCGCGCAGTCATGCTGGACAGGCTTCAGGACACGGGCAACGTCGGAACGATTATAAGAACGGCGGACGCATTCGGCATAGACGCTGTGTATGCCGATGACTGCGCCGATATATACAACCCGAAGACAATACGCTCGGCGATGGGCTCGATGTTCCGCACGGCGGTTATACCGTGCAGTCTGACGGACGAGATACCGCGCATCAGGAAGGACGGTATGAAGGTCTATGTATCCGAGCTCCACGCAAAATCCGTCATGATACATGAATGCGATTTCAAGGGGCGGTGCGCCGTTGTAATCGGCAACGAGGGAAGCGGCGTGAGGAGCGAAGTTTCCGCGCTTTGCGACGAAAGCGTGGTAATACCGATGACAGGCGGTGCGGAATCGCTCAATGCGTCGGTTGCCGCGGGCATATTTATGTACGAGATGAGTTTGGGAAGGTGAACCTTTTGGCGGATAAAGAGCTTTGGCTTTGGCTGTCGGGGCGTATAAAAAGCGGGAATATGAAAATGAAAACGCTTATAGACAGGTTCGGCAGTATATCTGAGGTATACGGCGCATCTCCGGACAGGCTTGCCTCGGTATCGTCTCTGCGCGATGCGGATATCGTCGGACTTTCCGACAAGAGCCTTGCATACTCAAAAGCGGTTCTCGACGAATGCAGGAGAAAAAACATACGTGTAATAACGCCGTTTGACGGAGAATACCCGTCAAGGCTGTTCGACATAGCAGACGCGCCGACCGTGCTGTTTGCGCGGGGGCTTCCGCTTCCTGCGGAGGAAGTTCCGACGGTGGGCATTGTCGGAACGCGAAATGCCTCATCTGAGGGGCTTGACGCAGTATCAAAAATAGCGGGCGAGGTCGCACGGGGCGGAGGCGTTGTAGTTTCGGGGCTTGCGTGCGGAATCGACACTGCGGCGGCAAAAGCCGCCCTCGAAAACGGGGGAACCACGGTCGCCGTTTTCGGATGCGGGGCTGACATATGCTATCCCGCAGAGAATAAAAGGCTTATGGAACGTATAATATACAACGGTACCGTTGTTTCGGAATATCCGCCGGGGACGCGCCCTACGCGGGCGAGCTTCCCAAAGAGAAACAGGATAATAAGCGGACTGTCATCGGCAGTCGTCATCGGCGAATGTCCCGAAAGAAGCGGTGCGCTCATAACGGCGGATTATGCCGAAAAGCAGAAAAGAAAGCTGTTTGCAATACCTGCGGGAGTGTTCTCGCAGTCCTCGGGCGGGGCAAATTTACTTATATCGGGAGGAAAGGCGCAGGCCGTTTTCTCGGGAGCAGACATAGAGGGAATTAAGGAATCGGCTCCGATTAAGAAGAAAACGGAAACGCTTAAGGGAAACAAGGCGCGGATATATGACGAGATAGAGAAATCTCCGAAAACGCCGGACGAGCTTATAAAAATACTGTCGCTCCCGCCGGCGTCCGTGCTTTCAGACCTGACAATGCTTGAAATTACGGGAAAAATAAGGCGAAAGCCGGGAAATATATTTGAAATAAAACGTATTTAGCCGATAATCGGCAGAAACGGAGAGAAGAATGTCATATCTTGTGATAGTGGAGTCTCCCACAAAGGTTAAGACAATAGGAAAACACCTCGGGAGCAAGTATAAGGTAAAAGCTTCAATGGGGCATCTGCGCGATTTGCCCAAGAGCACTCTTGCCATTGACATAGAGGGCGGGTTCATTCCGAAGTATGTTGCAATCCGCGGAAAAAGCGCGCTGATAAAGGAGCTTAAGAGCCTTGCTGCGGAAAGCGACGCGATATATCTCGCAACCGACCCCGACCGTGAGGGAGAGGCGATTTCGTGGCACTTAAAGGAGCTTCTCGGGCTTCCAGACGACAAAACGCGGAGAGTTACCTTCAATGAGATAACGAAGAATGCAATATGCGAGGGAATTAAGCACCCGCGCGATATAGACGAGAACCTTGTAAACGCCCAGCAGGCACGCAGGCTTCTGGACAGAATAGTGGGATATAAGCTCTCACCGCTTCTTTGGAAGAAGGTCAGGTACGGTCTGTCGGCGGGACGCGTGCAGTCGGTCGCAACACGCCTTGTAATAGACCGCGAGAATGAAATACGCGATTTTGTTCCGCGCGAGTTCTGGACGCTTGAGGCAGACCTCGGAAGAATTGCCCCGAACAAGGGAAGATTCACCGCAAAGCTCCACGGCACGGAAAAGGGGAAGCTCGAACCCGAGAGCGAGGACGAGGTCAATGCGATAATTGCGAAGATAGAAAACGCGGAGTTTACGGTCAAAACCATTAAGCGCGGAAAAAAACAGCGCTCGCCCGTTCCGCCGTTTATAACATCAACGCTCCAGCAGGAGGCATCCAGAAGATACGGAATGTCGCCGAGCAGGACAATGGCGATAGCCCAGCAGCTCTATGAAGGAATAGAAATAGACGGTATGGGCTCGACGGGTCTCATAACTTACATGAGAACCGACTCGCTCCGGCTTGCGGACGAGGCGGTAGACGCCGTGCGCGGGTATATCGGAAGCACCTACGGCGAGGAATACCTCCCGAAGAACAGACGCTTTTTCAAAACGAAGAAGGGCGCTCAGGACGCGCACGAGGCAATACGTCCGACATATGTCGATTTAACGCCCGAGAGGATTAAGAAGAATCTCACTGCCGACCAATACAAACTGTACCGCGTTATATGGTCGCGGTTTGTCGCCTGTCAAATGGAGAACGCCGTGTACGATACGATGAGCGTTGACTGCATGGCGGATGAATATATATTCCGTGCGACAAGCTCGAAAATTGCGTTCAGAGGATATACCGCGGTATATGCGGATGCGGCCGCGGAGTCGGAGGACGGCGCGGTTAAGGCAATTCCCGATGTTTCCGAGGGCGAGAAGCTCGAGCTTCTCGGAAAGAGGGGAGAACAGCATTTCACGCTCCCGCCCGCACGGTACACCGACGGAAGCCTCATCAAGGCAATGGAGGAAAAGGGCGTGGGACGCCCGAGTACCTATGCGCCGACCATATCAACAATACTCGACCGCGAATATGTTGTCAAAGAGGGCAAAAGCCTTAAGCCGACAGCGCTCGGCGAGGTCGTAAACGGGCTCATGATGGAGCGGTTTAACGATATTATTGACGTCGAGTTCACCGCGCATATGGAAGAACAGCTCGACGAGGTGGAAGCGGGAGAAAAGGATTGGAAGAAAACGCTTGCCGATTTCTACGGGCCTTTTGAAAAGGAGCTTTCAGACGCCGAAAAGGCACTCGAGGGGAAGAGGCTTAAGGTGCCCGACGAGGTAACGGACATCATATGCGACAAATGCGGAAAAAACATGGTCGTAAAGTCCGGCCGCTTCGGGAAGTTCCTCGCCTGCCCCGGTTATCCCGAGTGCAAAAACACAATGGCAATAGTGGAAAAAACCCCGGGTGTGTGCCCGAAGTGCGGAGGGCAGATTCTCAAGAAAAAATCAAAGAACGGCTATTGGTACTACGGCTGCGAGAAGTTCCCCGAATGCGATTTCATGACATGGGACGTTCCGCAGGCAGAGAAGTGCGAGGAGTGCGGGCATACGCTGTATAAGCGTGCGGGCAGGGGCCCGAAGAAGCTCTTCTGCGCAAATCCCGAGTGCAGTAAGTACGAGCCTCAGGAATACAAGAAAAAGTCGGAAAATGCTTCGGCAAAGAAGACGGCAAAGAAAACAACGGCGAAGAAAAAGACGGCAAAGAAAAAGACGACGGCAAAGAAGAAAACGGAGAAGAAAAAGAGTGAATAAGGCAACAGTTATAGGCGCGGGACTTGCGGGATGCGAGGCTGCGTGGCAGCTCGCAAAGCGCGGTATTCATGTTCGGCTTGTCGAAATGAAGCCGAAAAAGAGAACGCCTGCGCACAAGTCGGATAAGTTTTCGGAGCTTGTCTGCTCAAACTCGCTCCGCGCCGCAAATACGGAGAACGCTGTGGGACTGCTCAAGGAGGAAATGCGCCGTCTCGGTTCGCTGATAATGGAGTCGGCGGATGCAACGCGTGTAGAAGCGGGCGGTGCGCTTGCGGTAGACCGCGAACGCTTTTCCGAATATATAACAAACAGGATAAGAGAAAACGAAAACATCGAGATTGTGTCGGAAGAGGTAACATCGCTTCCGCAGGAGCGCCCGCTGATTGTTGCAACGGGCCCGCTTACCGCGGATGCGCTCTCAAAGTCAATCGCGGAGCACCTCGGGGATAAGCCGTATCTCGGCTTTTTCGACGCGGCGGCGCCTATTGTTACGTTCGACAGCATAGATATGAGCAAGGCATATTTTAAGTCGCGCTATGACAAGGGAAGCGCGGATTATATAAACTGTCCGATGTCGGAGGAAGATTACCGTGCGTTTTATGATGCGCTTGTCTCGGCGGAGTGCGCCGAACTCCACGGTTTTGAGAACGACAAGGTTTTCGAGGGGTGTATGCCCGTCGAGGTTATGGCAAAACGCGGGTTTGACACGCTCTGCTACGGTCCGCTCAAGCCTGTCGGACTGCGCGACCCGTCAACGGGAAAGACTCCGTTTGCGGTGGTGCAGCTCAGAAAGGACAACCGCGAGGGAACGCTTTACAACATAGTCGGATTTCAGACACATCTGAAGTTCGGGGAGCAGAAGCGCGTGTTCTCGATGATTCCCGGTCTTGAAAACGCGGAATTTGTACGTTACGGTGTAATGCACAGAAACACATACATAAAATCGCCGGGATTGCTTTCGGACGACTACTCGCTAAAGTCAGACGGTGATTTGTACTTTGCGGGGCAGATGACAGGTGTTGAGGGATACGTCGAGTCGGCATCGTCGGGGCTTTGCGCGGGGCTGTGCCTTGCAATGAAGATGCTCGGCCGCGAAAGACCGGATTTTCCGCAGGAAACGGCAATGGGCGCGCTTGCAAAATATGTGAGCTTCGGGAGTGTCGGTGATTTTCAGCCCATGAACATAAATTTCGGAATAATAACACCGCTTGAGAAGCGCATCCGCGGAAAGCGTGAAAAGAACGCCGAAATAGCGCGGAGAGCTCTCGGGTATACGGATAAAATTGCAGAGAAGATAGGGGAAACAGAGTGATGAGGATAATTCTTGACGCTATGGGCGGAGACAAAGGCCCGGCGGAGTTCGTGAAGGGTGCGGTGCTTGCCGCAGAGGAACTCGATGTCGACATTGTTCTTGTGGGAAAGGCAGACGAAATAGAAACGGCGCTTGCAGATGCCGATTCCGAAGGTAAGTATCGGAAAAACATATCGGTTGTAAACGCCGGGGAGGTTGTCGGCATGAATGACGACCCCGTGCGCGTGATGAAGGAAAAGCCCGACTCGTCCATGACGTCGGCGCTTAAGCTTCTGGCGGACGGAAAGGGCGATGCGCTTGTTTCATCGGGAAACACGGGTGCATTGCTTGCTCAGTCAACCCTCATTCTCAAGCGGATTAAGGGCGTGCGCCGTGCGGCGCTTGCGCCCGTGCTTCCGACGGCGACAGGCGTATCGCTTCTGATTGACAGCGGCGCAAATGTCGAATGTACGCCGGAGTACCTTCTCCAATTTGCGGTTATGGGAAGCTTCTACATGAAGAATGCGCTGAGGGTGGACAATCCGAGCGTCGGGCTTCTCAACAACGGCGCGGAGGAGCATAAGGGCGATGAGATGCACCGCGAAGCATATAAGCTTCTTAAAAAAGCGGGAGAGGACGGGAAAATCAACTTTATCGGGAATATCGAGGGGCGCGACGGCCCTCTCGGAGAGGCAGACGTAATAGTTGCCGACGGATTCAGCGGAAACGTGTACCTCAAAACCATGGAGGGTGTGGGAATGTTCTTTGCGCGTGAGCTCAAGAACATATTCATGCAGTCCATGCGCGGTAAGTTCTCGGCGCTTATGGTGAAGCAGGGAATACAGAAATTTCGCTCGAAAATGGACTATAACAACGCGGGAGGCGCACCGCTTCTCGGCGTGAGAAGGCCCGTAATAAAGGTTCACGGAAGTTCAAACGCAACCGCAATATGCAATGCGGTTATACAGGCAATCGACTATATAGATTCGGGAATGACGATAAAACTCGCACATACCTTTGAAAAAGGAGACGAGGCTGATGAATAAGCCCGCACCTCGTGCAGACTTCAATAAATTCCAAAGTACAATAGGATATAAGTTCAAAAACATAAACCTGCTCATCTGTGCGCTGACGCACAGCTCATATGCAAACGAGAACAGGCAGAGCAGAGTACACGACAACGAACGCCTTGAATTTCTGGGAGATTCGGTGCTCGGCATGACTACGGCGCACTACCTCTATAAAAAGTACCCCGACGAACCCGAGGGCGAGCTTACGAAGATGCGTTCGGCGCTTGTATGCACAGGCTCGCTCTGCGAGAAGGCGAGAAAAATAAGGCTCGGCGAAAACCTGCGCCTCGGCCACGGAGAAGAGAGCGGGGGCGGAAGAAACCGCGATTCGATACTTGCCGACGCGTTTGAGGCGGTAATCGGGGCAATATACCTCGACGCGGGCGAGAGCGCGTCGCGCGCGTTTATAACGCGCTTCGTGCTTAACGCGGAGGAGGACGGCGAGCTTGCCATTACCGATTACAAAACAATGCTTCAGGAAATAGTTCAGAAAAACCGCGGGGAGGTGCTCTCGTACCGCGTTCTTGAATCCAACGGCCCCGACCACGAAAAAAGCTTCACGGTCGAGGTTATGATAAACAGCAACCATATAGGAAGCGGTTCGGGACACAGCAAGAAGGAAGCCGAACAGATGGCGGCGCGCGAGGCGCTTCGTCTCATGGGTATGGAGCCGTGAGCGCGATAATTCCGATATTTATTCCGCACCTCGGATGCCCGAACGACTGCGTGTTCTGCAATCAGAGAAAGATTGCGGGAACGCTGTCTGCGCCGAAGAAAACCGATGTGGAAAAACTCATAGCGGAAGGAATTTCAAAAAACAGCGGTAAAGCTCCCGCCGTCGCCTTTTACGGCGGGAGCTTTACCGCAATAGACGAACACCTGATGGACGAATATCTCGATGCCGCGCAAGGCTTTCTGAAAAGGGGCGAAATCTCGTCTGTCAGGCTGTCCACGCGCCCTGACTGCATAGATGAAAGGATATTGAAAAAGCTGGCGGAATCAGGCGTGCGGACGATTGAGCTCGGCGCGCAGTCGATGGACGAACGGGTGCTTAAAGCATCGCGCAGGGGTCATACGGCAGAGGATGTGGTGCGCGCGTCAAATCTCATAAAATCGGCGGGTTTTGAGCTGATTTTGCAGATGATGACGCATCTTCCCGAATCAGGCGAGAGAAGCGACACGGAAACGGCGGAGAAAATAGCTTCGCTACATCCCGACGGCGTCAGGATTTACCCGACGGTAGTTGTGCGGGACACATGCCTTGAAGAGCTTTGGCGTTCCGGGAAATACACACCGTGTACACCCGATTCCGCGGCACGGCTCGGGGCAAAGCTTATCGGGATATTTGAAAAAAACAATATACCCGTAATACGCTTCGGGCTCAATCCGACCGATGACCTGTCAGGCGGTGAGGCGCTCGGCGGTGCGTATCACCCCGCGCTCGGCGAAATGGCGCTTTCGTACAGGTATCTTAATCTTTTTGAGCTTGAAATGGAAAAGCAGAGCAGGAAAACCGACGCGCTCACAATATTTGTGAATCCGCGCAGGGTTTCGGCAATGTGCGGGCAGAAAAAGCATAATAAGGACGTAATCTGCAAAAAATACGGCATAAGAAAGCTCAAAATCTGCGGAAAAGAGGAGCTTGCGGACGGCGAAGTTATTGTCAGGTTTGACAGTTGAAATAGCGTGCGGAATGTGTTAGAATAAACGTGTGCCGGATGAGGACATCGGCATTATTAAGGTTATGGGGGTAAATCATGGCAGGCTACACGAGAGAGGACATCGAAAGAATAGTCAAGGAAGAGGATATAAGATTTATCCGCCTTCAGTTTACCGATATTTTCGGAACGCTTAAGAACATTTCCATAACGGAGCGGCAGCTTTCCCGTGCGCTTGACAATAAATGTATGTTTGACGGTTCGTCGATCGAGGGGTTTGTCCGTATCGAGGAGTCGGATATGTACCTGTATCCCGACCTCAATTCGTTCGCGGTGCTTCCGTGGATTAAGGAGGGCGGAAAGGTTGCCCGTCTCATATGTGATGTTTACGATACGCACGGAAAACCGTTTACGGGAGACCCGCGCTGTGTTCTTAAGAATGTTCTTGCGGAAGCGGAGAAGATGGGATACAGCGTAAATGTAGGCCCGGAGGCAGAGTTTTTCCTCTTCGGAACGGACGATAACGGGAAGCCGACCGCAATACGCCACGATGAGGCGGGATATTTTGACCTCGGCCCGATTGATACCGATGAATATATAAGACGCGAGATGTGCAGATACCTTGAGGAAATGGGCTTTGAAATTGAGGCTTCGCATCACGAGTGCGCCGACAGTCAGCACGAAATCGATTTCAAATACGGCGACGCACTGACGACAGCCGATAATATAATTACGTTTAAGCTGCTCGTTAAGACGGTGGCACAGCTTAACGGGCTTCACGCCACGTTCATGCCTAAGCCCATCTACGGCATAAGCGGTTCGGGTATGCACATAAACATATCGCTCTCCTCGGGCGGGAAAAACATATTCTATGATGAAAAAGACAAGCTTGGGCTTTCGCGCGAGGCGTACTGCTTCATAGCCGGCGTTCTTGAGCATGCGCGCGGAATGAGTGCCATAACAAACCCGATTGTCAATTCTTACAAAAGGCTTGTTTCCGGATACGAAGCCCCGATATACATAGCGTGGTCGGCAAAGAACCGTTCACCGCTTATAAGAATCCCCGCGGCAAAGGGTGCGGGAACACGCGTAGAAATCAGAAATCCCGACCCTGCGGCAAATCCGTACCTCGCATTTGCGGCTGTTCTTGCGGCAGGGCTTGACGGAATCCGCCGCGGACTTACTCCGCCCGCGTCCGTCGATACGAATATCTTTGAAATGTCTGAGGAGGAGCTGGAAAAGAAGAATATCCGCGCGCTTCCGAAGAATCTTTCCGAAGCTGTGCGCGAGCTTGAGCGCGACGAGCTTATCATGAATACGCTCGGCGAGCATATCGCGAAAAAATACGTAAAAGCAAAAAAGCTTGAATGGCGCGAGTATACCACGACCGTTCATGAGTGGGAAGTAAATAAATATCTTATAAAATACTAATAATAATTTTGTTTGACCCGTTACAAGACCGCACTAACCGGGGAGATAGCGGTGCCCTGTACCTGCAATCCGCTAAAGCAGGGGCGAATCCCCATTCTGAGGAATGTTTACGTGCGGCAGGGTTATGCGATGAATGTTGAGAAATCGGTCCCGCGCAGCATAGCGCCGTGAACCATGTCAGGCGGGGAACCGAGCAGCATTAAGCGGTTTGCCGTGTGTGCCGCGGGGACGCCGGTTTTGAGTTTGTCGCATAAATTCCGCGCATGGGAATGTATTCGAGGTTTGGGTGTGCGGTCGTGTAATGGGTCAAACGGCAAGGCGGGAAGAATGTATCAGGCACTTTATCGAAAATGGAGACCGCAGAGCTTTTCCGATGTTGTCGGGCAGTCGGCAGTTACCGATACGCTCACCAAACAGGTGGAAACGGGAAGACTCGCGCACGCATACCTTTTCTCCGGTTCGCGGGGAACGGGAAAGACGACGTGTGCAAAAATCCTTGCAAAGGCCGTAAACTGCGAAAATCCGTTCCACGGAAACCCCTGCAATAAGTGCCCGTCGTGCCTCGGCATAACAAGCGGGGAGATACTCGACGTAATAGAGCTTGACGCCGCGTCAAATAACGGCGTGGACTATGTGCGCGAAATCCGCGAGGAGGCCGTGTATTCGCCTGCAACAGTTAAGAAACGCGTATATATAATAGATGAGGTTCATATGTTTTCAACAAACGCATTCAATGCGCTTTTGAAAATAATGGAAGATCCTCCCGAGCACGTTATGTTCATACTTGCAACGACCGAGCTTCATAAAGTGCCCGCAACTATCGCGTCAAGATGCCAGAAGTTCGTTTTCAAGAGAATACCGACAGAGGTGATAGCAGACAGAGTTATGTTTGTCTCGCGGAGCGAGGGAGTTGAAACAACGCCCGAGGCGGCGAACTACATCGCCGCGCTCTCCGACGGAGCAATGCGCGACGCGCTTTCGCTCCTTGACCAGTGCATATCGCTCTCCGACGGCGCACTCACCGCGGAGACGGTCGATAACGCAGTCGGGCTTGCGGGGAAAACGCAGATGTTTGAGTTTCTGTCCGCCGTTGCAGACAGAAACCTCGGAGACGCACTGTCTGCGCTCGATGTTATCTATAAGAGCGGGAGAAATATAACAAGCGTTTTGAACGAGGCCGCGGAAATTCTGCGAGATATCCTGATAATCAAAACCGCGGGGGATAAGCTTGCGCGGGTAAGTTCGAGATATACTGACAGCGACCTTGCGCCGATAACAGATAAGTTCGGAAATATGCGCCTTGTCCGCGCGATTGAGACCATAAACCGCTCAACGAGTGCGCTGGAGTCCGGCGCAAATAAGAGAATAGATGCCGAAATGTGTTGCGTAAGGCTCTGTGAGGGAGACAGCTCGGAAAATATTGACGGTGTAATATCACGCATAGAAAAGCTCGAGGACGCGGTTAAAAACGGCGTTGTAAGAAGAGAAGAGAAGCCGTTGAAGGCGGAAAGCTCACCGAAGGAACATCCCGCAAAGGAAAAAATTGTTCCGCCGTGGGAGGACGCACCGAAAAAGCAGGAAGAAAAGCCCGCAAAAAGCCCTGCGCGCAGTGAGGTGCCGTCAGACGCGGGAAACCTGTGGGGGAAAATTCTCTCTTCGGCGAAAAGCAAACTGTCCCCGGGGGTTGCACCGCTTTTTTCGTCCGTAAGGGCAAGCCTCGACGGGAATATGCTCACGCTCACAAGCGACAACGGATTCGTTATGAAAATGTTGACACAGAAGGCAAATTTGGATATACTAAGGGAAGCGGCAAAGTCGGTCTCGGAGTCGATTATACTTACGGCGCGCGAGGCAGGCCGTGAAGAAAAAAAGGATACCGCGGGGCTCGATGAGCTTCTTGCCGGTATAGAGGATAAAAGCAACGTAATTATTAAGTAAGAGGAGTTTTGATATATGAGACGCGGAGGTTTTTCCGGCGGCGGAATCAGCATGGATGTAATTAAGCAGGCTCAGAAGATGCAGCAGAATATGCTGAAAATGCAGGCGGAGCTTGAGGAAAAGTCATATACGGCAAGCGCGGGCGGCGGCGTTGTTGAGGCAACGGTAAGCGGCAAGCTCCGCGTTACGGGCATAAAGATTAAGCCCGAGGCAGTTGACCCGGACGATGTGGAAATGCTTGAGGACCTTATAGTCGCGGCGATAGGCGAGGCTATGAATCAGGCGGAAAACGCGTCCGCAAGCGAAATGAAAAAGATAACCGGCGGTATGAATATACCGGGAATGTTTTAAGACGGAAGTGAGTTTAAGTGCGGTTCTTTACGGCGCCTGTTGAAAATTTGATAGAGCAGTTTCAGCGCCTGCCGGGAATCGGCCGCAAAACAGCTCAGAGGCTTGCGTTTTTTGTGCTGTCGCTTCCCGAGGAGGAAGCGATAGGCTTTGCAAATGCGATAATCGAAGCGAAAAAGACGGTTAAGTTCTGCTCGGAATGTCAGAACATAACGGACGGGGATAAGTGCTCCGTGTGTTCCGATGACGCACGCGATAAATCGACGATATGCGTAGTGTCCGACCCGAAGGACGTTGCGGCACTCGAAAGAACGCGCGAATATAACGGGCTGTATCACGTTCTGCACGGCTGTATTTCTCCGATGAACGGAACAGGGCCCGATGACGTGCGGATAAAGGAGCTGGTGGCGCGCGTGTCGCGCGGAGGAGTCCGCGAAATAATTATGGCGACGAATCCCGATACCGAGGGCGAGGCGACGGCAATGTACATATCGCGCCTTTTAAAGCCGTTCGGAGTATCGATAACAAGGCTTGCATACGGAATCCCTGTCGGCGGGCATCTTGAGTATGCCGATGAAATGACGCTTACTCGCGCGCTTGAGGGGCGCAGACAGATGGATTAAAGAGAATAGACGCAGGCGTGGTGGAATGGCAGACACGTTGGTCTTAGGAGCCAATGTCTTCGACGTGTGGGTTCAAGTCCCACCGCCTGCACCAAAACAGAAAGACACCCCGTGTGAGTGTCTTTCTGTTTTAATAGGATATGAGTGGGACTTGAAGCCTAAGAGGGCACCGAGCGGAAAGAAAACGATTGATAATCGTTTTCCGCGAAGGTGGTGCGAGACGGGCACCGAAATGCGGAGCATTGCGGTCGTCGAGTACGGAATACGTGCAAAGCACGGATTCGTCCCACCGCCTGCACCAAAACAGAAAGACACTCCGTGTG
>CAKSEF010000035.1 GCA_934446465.1 uncultured Oscillospiraceae bacterium | reverse complement strand
GTTGCACCGTAGACCTTAACCGTGAAGTGGATTGTGCTTTCGCGTCCCGATTCGTCTCTCGCCTTTACCGCGAAGTGGCTGTCTCCAACCTGCGATGAGTTGGGTTTCCACGTTATCACACCTGTTTCGGCGTTTATCTGCGCTCCCGTCGGCGCTGTTGACAACGAATATATTAGCTCCTCTCCGTCGGGACTGCGCGCTGTTACCGACGTAGTCAGCAGGCTCTCCGCCGTCGCCTTTACGTCCTCTTTATTTTCGAACACGGGAGACTCATCCTCGCTGTATGACAGCGGGATAACGCAGTCCTGACGTCTTTCAATATTGTATATATAACCTGCACTGAGGTCTTCCGCATTTGCAAGGTTTCTGATAAGCGTTGTGTTTCCTATACCTAATACAATATCCCTTCCGTCTGCCTGCGCCTCCTCTATTTTGTAACCGGCGTTTCGTTCCTTCCCGTTGTCAACAAACACACATCTCCCCGCAAGTGACGAAAGCACAGACTCGTCAACGTCATCGAGCGGACGTATGCGTATTTGATTTTCAAAGCCTAATCCCTTTGTGAAATCGACAACGCGCCCCTTAATTGACGTAACCGCATTCGTGCCTTCGCCGATTATATCGCCGTCGCATACATATTTGTATATATTTATGTTATTACGCACGGTGTACACACCTGCAAAGCCTCTGAAATCTATGCTTGTTTCTCCGTCGGTCAGTGTATATGTAACCCCGTTGTTTGTTGCATAGAAGATATAGTCGATTCTCCCGTCGGCATGTACTGCTTTCACGGCACGGGCTTCATCGTCTGTTTCCTCTGCCCCGTCCTTAACGGTGAGCTGAACCTCGTTTATTTCCGAGAGAGTGCGGTTTTTGCGGTACGGCTCATAAACCGTTGTAAACAGGCTGTCGAGATTTTCTCCCGTGTGCTTAACAAGCAGATAACGCAGACTCGGAATCTGCTCATTTTCTTTCTTCCGCGGAGGATATCCGTTTACCGTCGATACCGTGGTGTTCTCACAGTCTACACCAAGCATGGTCGCACGAAGATGGAGATCTGATGAATCCTTAAGCACCTTTCGGAAATCTTTGATTTTGAAATCGACCTCAAATTTATTGCCGAGCGCACGTCCGCGGTCTACTTTATCGAGCCATGAATATCCGCGCGGGTATACTGTGTCATAGCTGCTTTCTATCGGAGAGTTCGGGTCGGGCCCGTAAGGCCAATCGGGACTTGCGTATGACCCGATATAGTTTCCGTCTGCGTCCGTCTGAGGAGTGAACACAAGTCCTTTCGTTTCCCCTATCTCATCGGACTGCGTATGGAAGCTAAATTCGTGGCTCTTTCCTCCCTTGATTCTGAAGAAGTCGACTCCGTAGAAATTATCATCATCTATTTTCACCATGATAATCGAACGGCGATATATATCAACTCCGCTCGAACGGTAGACATCAGGTGCGTCCACATCCATTACCTGTACTGTGCCGGAATTGTCAAAATGCAGGCTTTCTCCGCGTTTTGTGCTTCGTTCCTGCCGTTCGTCATTTACCACTACCGTATTGTGCGCAAGCGTTGTCGTTTCCCACTGAAGCACATTCGGCTGTTTGTCGGCCGATTTCGGATAGCCGAGATCCGGCATGAAATTCAGTCCGAAAGCGTCCATGCCGATATTCATGATGTCGCGGTGGCCGTGACCGCTGCTGAGTCCGAAGTACATCCAGAAGCCGTGCCTGTTATCGTCCGTCTTTGAATATCTGCGCCCGTCTCTGAGAGCCGAAAAGCCAAAACCCGAGAGCATTTCCGAATCCGCGGTGAATGCACCCTTTTCCGCTACTATACGTTTTACGTCTTCCTGGATTTTTTCGGGATTCTTTGTGTATATATCGTCATGTATTCCTTCGGTCGTGTATCCGTTAAGAACGTAAAGCGTCTGCGCGAAAACATCGTCTCCGATATTTTTATATCCGCTCCGCGCCATTTTTGCCGTCATCCAAAAATCACGGCTTGCCGTACTCTGAGAATCCCCTATCTGCGCCGTATAGTCTGCCATCATAATAGGCAAAAACGAATAGAACATTTTTACAAACTTTGGGTTGTCATAGAGATTTACTCTCTCTCCGCCGTCGTCATAATCGGCAAGGTCCTGGGCAACGTCGAGAAGGTAATCGAGCCAATAGGAGTTATACTCCGAGGACTCATCGCCCTGACCGTCGTGGTCAATATTGTCCATAAGCACATTCATTATCCCGCCGCCCGAAGAGCCTGAGCTCATCGTATTCCAACCGGGCTTCATGAGATACTCAAGCCATTCGTCGGTTTCCGGCTGCGAATCAAGAACAATCGCGGCAAGTGAATTGACCCGCTGGTCAAACCCGAAGTTTCCCGCTATTGAACCGTCTGTAAGCCCGTTAAATGCCGTTCTTACAATTCCGTCCTCAAGGTTTGTGCGAATTTGAGACGGTGTTTCCTTCGCATGGCGCATACGGATTGTTTCCGCCTTGCCCTTGATGTAATTCAGCACATACGGGTCATCGTACAGGTCGTACACTGCGTCATACGCCCTTAAGAGCTTTGATGCGGTATCTGTTTCCCATATGTTTCCGAGTATCTTTCCGCGCTTGTTTCCGCCGTCCGAGTTTGCAAATATGCGTCTTTCCTTATAGAAAACGGAAAGGTCATAATCCGGATAAAAATCAGCTATTCTGTCGAGTAGTATTGCCGCACATCTGCCGTATTTGACATTGCCCGTGTAAAGATACGCCTCATACGAATTGATTATGGCGTCCATAACTACTCCGCCGAGTGTACCGTTCCTTCTGAACACGCCGTAGTGCATATAAACGGCTATATAGCAATGCCTTTCATACGCTTTTACGTTTCCGCTCCGGTCTGTATACACCTTACCCGTCATATAGCCCATGCCGTCATCCGCGCCCCAGCGCAGAGGGTCTTCTCCCGCATTTAATTCCACGGGACAATCTGCCGTTCCAACCTCGGGATACAGGTCGTTCGTGAGATATCCGTACTTTTCGCGGCGCGTTCCCGCAAAGAATCCCTCGTCTATGAGTCGCTGATTCTCGGCGAGAGCCTTTTCCCGGCTGAACTCACCGTATTCGTTAAGTCCCAACTTGTAAAAGCTCCCGAAGTCGTTTGACGGGAACAGGCGTTTACAATCCGGGCACTGAATTTTCCACGGACGCGCAAACGGATTTATTATCCACGAATACGTGCCGTATTTAATCTGCAAATCCTCTCCGCAATATCGGCAGTGATATTGGTCAGGGTCTCCGTACTCGCCCACAAGCATCGCCCTTGGGACTTCATTGGATGCTATCATTTCATATAGCTCATCTATCTTGTCGGCATATGTGTCCGCTTTGCTTATAGCCTTTTGCGCCGTGGTTTTTGCCCATTCGTACTTGCGCGTGTTCTCTCTTGCCGCCTCGCGCTTTTCTTCCGTAAAATATGACGAGCGCGATTTTCCCTTTGCAACGGTCAGCTCGGCCGTAGTTGATATAATACGTCCGCGGAGATTGAGCGCAACCTCAAACCTTGCGATGCCTTCCTTTTTCGGGGTTATTGTTCCTTCCTCCGAAATTTCGGCATTCTCGGGATTGAGGGCTCTGTAGGTGATGTCGGCCTTGCTCACCTCAATAACTTTTCCCTTGTTTGTGAACGCCGTTACATACATCGGCACGGTGTCATTTTCGTCATCGGTCAGCCTTATATGCAGACTCCCCCCTGCCGTTGCCGTCAACGACTTCACATCCTCATCGAGGACTGTAATGTCGGCATGCCCTCTCTTTGTAACTCCGCCGAATGTCGTTTCGGCAAAAATTCTCACGTTGCCGGAGGATAGAGCGTAGAGTTTGTTCCCCTCTATTCTCGCAATACTTTCGTCGTTTGACGAAAAGACCGTTACCGCAGATGCGCTGTTCAGCTCGCGCCCGCCTGTAAGGGTATTCTTTGCTCGGAGTTCTACCTCATCATCCACAAACACAGTGCCGTCAATTATCGGCACAGTCGAATCAAGCACTTCATCGGAAACATCGACGGTTACTTCACGCATTGTCGGAACACCGTCAATTTTTGCGGTGATGCGGAGCTTATTTTCGCCCGTCTCGTCAGATTTGAATTTACCTACAAGCTTTCCCTCGCTCAGCCTAACCTCTGTCAGTGCTCCGCTTCCCGATATTTTCTCTATCTCAATACCGTTCTCCGTGTCTCTCGTTCCGTCCTCCGAATATTCTCCGAAAAGATGCGCGCTTCCGTCGCTCATCTTTACATATGCCGTAAATTCAGCCTCTTCGCCTCGGCATATCTCACTCGGAATATCGCTCTCTATCACTCCGCTTACGGCATCTTTCCCCTTGTATTCAAGCGTCAGCTTATTTATCCCAAGCCATGCCGAATACGTTACTCCTCCGTTCTTCGGCTCGTTGTATATAAGCTCTGTGCATTTAAAGCTTATCTCGTTTTCCCCCGCGTTTAAATATACCGTATTAAGTGTCTTTTCCGCTCCCGTCGCAAATGCGTCCTTGTCTGCATCATAACAGTTATACTCGCCCGCATACTTTCCGCCGACATACACGGCATACCGTGCGCCTTTCTTAAAGTACGCACCCTGCATTTTTACGCCGTATCGGCCCTCGTTTTCCACTTCTGTTTTTATCGTGAACATCAGTCTCTGCGATGTGCTCTCCGGCCATGCGGTCGCAAGCACCATACCCGAATCCGAGAGGTATGTGCTTACTCCGAGCGTATTGCTTCCCTGTTTTCTTATCGTGTATGTATATGTCGGACACTTGCTCTTTACAAGCTCGTATCCTACCGGTGTTATATTGTCGGGCCCGTATTCCGCCGCTGTCTCCGTCTTTGAAAAATCTATGATAACAGAGCTGTCGCCGTTTGTAACCGTTATGATTTTTCGTCCGTACAGTCTTTTTCCTTTTACCGTTATACATACGCTGATTTCGGCAGTTCCGGCGGAAATTGCCGTAAATGTACGGTTTTCCGCATCAAGAGTGATTACATCCTGTGCGTCGTTTTCAATTTCGGCAGAATACTCCGCAAGCTCCGATTCGGTTGCGGACATACCGTCCGACATAATTCCGGATACGGTAAAGCTCCCTTCTTCTCCGACCGAATATGCCGTATCGTCAGATATAACTGTTATCGACTTCAAAAACGGTCTTTCCGAAACAACAATATCCGCCTCTGCGGTTTTCTCAGTTCCGTCCTCCGCCTCTACACTCACGGTTATTTTAGTTCTGCCCTCTGAAATTCCCCTTATCACCGCAGTTTTTCCGTCATCTTCTCTGAGTACCTCGGCAATTTCGGGGTTTTCGCTTCTGTATTCGGCGGTATATTCGCCCGTATACGGCTTTCCGTCATCACGAATGAGTTCAAGCTCTGCCCTTTCGGTTCTTGTAACAGGTATTGTACTCTTTTCTGTTTTGATTCTCACCGTGCTCAGCTTCGGAGGTTCTTTTACCGTTACGGCAAATTCCTTTTCAAGCGGAACACCGTCAATTTTTGCGGTGATGCGGAGCTTATTTTCGCCCGTCTCGTCAGATTTGAATTTACCTACAAGCTTTCCCTCGCTCAGCCTAACCTCTGTCAGTGCTCCGCTTCCCGATATTTTCTCTATCTCAATACCGTTCTCCGTGTCTCTCGTTCCGTCCTCCGAATATTCTCCGAAAAGATGCGCGCTTCCGTCGCTCATCTTTACATATGCCGTAAATTCAGCCTCTTCGCCTCGGCATATCTCACTCGGAATATCGCTCTCTATCACTCCGCTTACGGCATCTTTCCCCTTGTATTCAAGCGTCAGCTTATTTATCCCAAGCCATGCCGAATACGTTACTCCTCCGTTCTTCGGCTCGTTGTATATAAGCTCTGTGCATTTAAAGCTTATCTCGTTTTCCCCCGCGTTTAAATATACCGTATTAAGTGTCTTTTCCGCTCCCGTCGCAAATGCGTCCTTGTCTGCATCATAACAGTTATACTCGCCCGCATACTTTCCGCCGACATACACGGCATACCGTGCGCCTTTCTTAAAGTACGCACCCTGCATTTTTACGCCGTATCGGCCCTCGTTTTCCACTTCTGTTTTTATCGTGAACATCAGTCTCTGCGATGTGCTCTCCGGCCATGCGGTCGCAAGCACCATACCCGAATCCGAGAGGTATGTGCTTACTCCGAGCGTATTGCTTCCCTGTTTTCTTATCGTGTATGTATATGTCGGACACTTGCTCTTTACAAGCTCGTATCCTACCGGTGTTATATTGTCGGGCCCGTATTCCGCCGCTGTCTCCGTCTTTGAAAAATCTATGATAATATCACGGCTTTGTGCAAAAGCAGATGTAGAAAAAACTATTACGAAGCTTAAAAGCAGTGCCGTCAGTCTTCTTATCAATTTCATAATCTCCTCCCTAAAATCCGTGCATATGTTTACGAACGTATACGCCTTACAGACAGTTATGTAACATTTCTTAAAATTCTTCTCCCGGGTCTCAAATTTAAGATAGCACACAGACCTCTTCCATTCAGTCTTATCGTATATTTTTCGCAAAACTTTTTATGTTGACAAAACATACGGATGATGTTATAAATTAAGAGGAATATCAGTCATTTGCGAGGTGTTTTTTATTGGACAAAGTACGAAATTTCGGACATTCGTTTAACGACCTGCCGATGGCTTACTTTTATAAAGACTGCTACACTTCAATCAAGATCAAATGTTTAAAATATGTTAAATATCACGTGCAGGAAATGCACAATCACGATTATCCGCAGGTGTTGTATTGCCTGAAGGGAAATCTCCGAATGGCGATTGAGGAAACGGATATAGCGTTCGGCGAGGGGGATTTTGCGGTTATTCCCTCCGGAGTATTCCACGGTTTTGAAACTATCGGAGACGAAGTCGTGGAAGTAATATTTATAGACATGACTTATTTCTTTTTTGAATCGCATATTGACAATGCCTCGTGCTCGGCCGTCTGCCGAATGTTTCTCCCTCAGTTTAGAGAAGAGCTCGGATTTACCCTTGAACCCATTACTCAATTCCGCGGGAAAGAGCGTGCTTCGGCAGAAAAGATACTCACTCAGATTGCTTCCGTAAACTACAACAGGCGCTTCAATATTGCTTCCGTAAGAAGGGCATTGACCGCACTGTTCAATCTTCCGAGCCTTTCCCTGACGAAAACGCAAAGAAAAAAAGCGATGACTGTTATAAATACAAAACTTGCCCCCGTTATGCAGGCGATAAAATATATCAACCTTAATTACAGGGACAAAATTTTATCAGAGAAACTTCTCCGCGTTTCTGCTCTCTGCCGTTCTGATTTTTTCAAAGCGATTAAGAAAGTAACCGGATGTACGTTTACTTATTACATACAGACGGTGCGCCTGGTTCATGTCAGGTATATGCTCACATTTTCAACACTGTCGTTTCAGTATCTCGCGGACACCTGCGGTTTTGGCAGTGTCTCATATATGAACAGAATTTTCAAACGCCACTACGGCGTTACTCTCAGTCATGAGCGCGCTCAGTACGCAGACATAAAGAAGCAGTTTCCGAACACGCTCATCACGCGTGATTATCTTACAAACTTTACAGCCTTTAACTGCAAGGGCTGAAACGACATTGTATCGGAGGAAAATAATATGAATAACAAAATATCCATTTCGCTTAATATTGACGATGCCGCGCCGATTGTCCACGTATGGTACGAGCATTTCAATGAAAACCCCGAACATATGACTTCTTACGGGGAGAAGATAAAGGAACGTATTCCCAATTCTTTTATGAAACATTTTTGCGGGCTTGTCGAGAAGTATGACCTGCGCGGGAAGTTTTCGGTAGTTCCGCTTCCGGGAGGCAAGAATCCTTATGATACTCCCGAGGGTCGGGAATGGCTTAAGCTTCTTCACGAACACCTTGAGGGAAGATTTTCGTTCTGTCCCGAGATGCTTACGCACCACAAAGCATATGACATTGAAAACGACTGTTTTCTTGACTTGAACGAGGAGCAATGGGCGGAGCTTCAAGATACGGAAAGCATGACAAAATACATAGAATACGCATTGAGAACACTTAAGTCGCGCGGGGTTACACCAACAGGCGTTACATCGCCGTGGCACTTTGGAAGAAAGCACGAGGAAATATACCGCGAGGCAATATCAAAGGCGTTTTATAACGTGTTTGGCATGAAGCAGGCATGGTATTTTCTTAATCCGAGCGAGACGGGTTTTCCCGAGCTTGTTCTTGACAAGAACGGCCGACGTCTCTATGCCCTTTCAAGGACCGAGACGGATTATATGTGGGATACGCTCGAATCCGGAAGAACCGACGGAAAGTACATATCAGAAACTGCCGATAAATATATAACGTCCGACGGAAAAGACGGCAGTCTCATAAGAAGGCTCGACGCAGGCGGGCATCCCGTAATAATTACGCATTGGCAGTCGCTTTTCTCAAACGGGAGTGAGACGGGACTCTCAATACTTGCCGAGGTTGCCGGGCGCATAAGCGAGCATCTCTCCGACAGGGTCGAATTTGTTTCCTACGACGAAAAGCTGCGGCGCTTTCTTCAATGTAAATAAAAAAGACGGTGTAAAAATTTTACACCGTCTTTTATATTAAACTCAGATAAGCTTTATCGTGTAATAAATGGCCGCGATAATTATATACCCAAGCAGACCGAACACGAAATAGTTCGCCATGTCGGCAATAATCAATGCCGCGGCGACCACCGCGAGAACAAGCACGAACGACAGATAAACAATTCCGTACCGTGCGTCCGACTTAAACGGGGTATATTCGTGCCCGAACAGCTTAAACTTTCCTTTACCTATATGAGCCGCGGCGGTAAACACCGCAAGCAAGAGGACTATTGCGGCGACAATTCCGAGAAACACCGTGCGGCTTGCGTTGATAATTCCGTATGCGACAAGCCAAATGCCTATTCCGCCGAGTGCGGCGGCAAGCGCAATCATGAAAAACTCACGCGGATATGAATAGTAGATGATATAAAGAACTACAACCGCGGGAACAAAAACATACAAAACAAAGAGCATCGTCGGGTTATACACGAATGCGAGCGCACCCGCAACAACCGCAATAAACGCGGAAATCACCGCAATATTTTTTCCCTTAATGAGCTTACAGCGCGTATCTTTTCCGCGGACATGCTCAACGATTGAAAGCACAATCCCTAAAACCACTCCTGCAGCGGCAAGCCCCGCCAAGACGCGTGTCGCGGTAAGTGCGCCTATATACGTCGTGTTGCTCTTCATCATACGCCCTATATTCATAAGGAACAAAATAAGCGCAAATGCAACGGTAAAGACAAGCAGGAGCTTATTTACCACATAGTCATTCTTTTTTGCGTTCGTTATATTGTCATTCGGAGATTTTTTCTCGCTCAAGGTTACTCACTCCTAAAAATCAAGCGTTACATAATGTATATATTCTACCAAATAATGCGTGGTTTGTCCAGCATTTATTTATCCGTTACATACGGATGCACGGTTTACCTTGCTTCATTCGGCGTCGCAATCACGGATGCCCAGCCGTTTTTGTCGGATATTTGAATAATTTTAAAACTTTTTTCCAAATGCGACAGAACCTCGGAAAGCCTTTCCGTTATTATGCCCGACGCTATGAAAATTCCGCCGTCCTTCACAAAGCTTCCGACAAACGGCGCAATGCCTATTATTACGTCTGCAACGATATTTGCCGCGACTATATCATACTTTTCCGCCGAAAATTTCTCAATGAGCGACTCATCGTTCAAAACATTTCCCGCATAAGCATCGTACTTTGAAAGGTCTACGCCGTTTAACTTCGCGTTTCTCTTTGCTATGTCAACCGCGTTCTTGTCTATATCGAGTGCGGTTGCATGAGACGCGCCGAGCAGCAGCGCAACGATAGACAGTATTCCGCTGCCGCAGCCAAGGTCGAGAACCGTATCACCGCTCTTTGTGTATTTCTCAATAGCTTCAAGGCAGAGCTGAGTCGTTGCATGAGAGCCTGTTCCGAAGCTCATTCCCGGGTTAATCGTGAACACCACACGCCTGTCTTCGTTCTCGCAATCCTCCCATTCCGGACGAATAAGAAGGCGCTTTCCTATCTTGAGCGGGTGGAAAAACTGCTTCCAATTCTCCGCCCAGTCCTCCTCGTTCATGGACTGCATGGAAAGCTTAAGCGTGCCGAATTTTATACTTCCGTCGCTTTCCTCAATCGACTTCAGAAACGCAAGGCACTCCTTTACCCGCATAAGCTGTTCGTGCCCCGCCTCATTATTGCTGATATATACCTTAACCAGAACCTCACCCGACGTTTTCTTGCGGACAAGGTCGTCGTCCACATAGTCGCGGTAGGGAAATTCATCGTGCATAAATTCCGTAAAATCTGCCGGGTCTTCTATTTCAAAGCCCCGTATCCCCGTATTTTCAAGCGCGGCGCAGAGTGCGTCTGCCCCATCATGCGCAGTGGTTATCGAAATCTGAATCCATTCCATTACAATTATCCCCCGAAAGTCATTTGTTATATTGTAGCAAAAACTGCGTTTTTTTGCAACATATTTACCGAGGCGTATTCATATTCTCAAAGCAGAGGAAGGTGTTTATATGGTAATACGGATACACAAGCGCACGATTGCATTTTTTCTCTTTGCCGTGCTCGTTTTCTGCGCCCTGCCGAAGTTCTCGGGCGGTGATGCGGTCGAGACCGCCGCAGGCTCGTCGGCAAATTGGGGACTGAGCTTTCAGACGCCGGGAAAAACGCCTGTCGGCAATGCCTCACAGGAGTTTCTCAACGGCTATGACGCGCATTTTGTCGGGAATGAGAACGAAAAGGTGATATACCTCACCTTTGACGCCGGCTTTGAAAACGGCAACACGCCGAAAATCTTAGACGCGCTCAAAAAGCACAACGTCCCCGCCGCATTCTTTCTTGTCGGGAATTTTATCGACCGCGAACCCGAGCTTGTAAAGCGCATGGTAAGCGAGGGGCACACAGTCGGAAATCATACGGCCACTCACCCCGATATGTCTGTCATAAGCAGTAAGGACAAATTCAAGAACGAGCTCTCCGTTCTCGAAGAAAAGTACAAAGCCGTTACAGGCACGGACATGAAAAAGTTTTACCGTCCTCCGCAGGGGAAGTATTCCGAAGATAATCTCAAAATGGCCCATGAGATGGGATATACAACCGTATTTTGGAGCCTTGCATACGTTGATTGGTACGAAAACAAACAGCCCTCGCATGAAGAGGCGTTCAAAAAGCTGACCGAGAGGATTCACCCGGGTGCAATCGTGCTTTTGCACAGCACGTCGAAAACGAACGGCGAGATACTCGATGAGCTTCTGACGCGCTGGGAGGGTATGGGTTATACGTTCAGGAGCATCGAGGAACTCCGTCTTACCGCCGATTGATAAGCACTTTACTTTTTTTATTTTTTCATATATAATCACATATAAGATACAAAGGAAAGGCGGTCATCGGACAATGAACAGACTTTTTTGCAATCCTGTTGAGATAATCTCTTCGCGCGGGTGCGTAAGAGAGTATGACGGATACTCGCGCTTCGGCAGGAAGTGCCTTATAGTGTGCGGTAAATCCTCGGCAAGACTCTGCGGTGTGCTCGATGACCTGCAAAATATCCTGACAGCGCAGGGCGTGGCTTTCTCGGTCTTTGACAGAACGGAGCAGAACCCGACCGTTGAAACGTGTCTTGAGGCCGGCACCTATGCCCGCGAGACGAAGGCGGAATTTATTATCGGCGTAGGCGGAGGCTCTCCGCTCGATGCTTCAAAGGCCGCGGCGGTTTTTGCCGCCAATCCTCATATGGACGTCAAAACGCTTTATGACGAAAACGCCATGCTCTCGGACCCGCTCCCGATAATCGCGATACCGACAACGGCGGGTACGGGGAGCGAGGTTACGCAGTATTCTGTGCTTACCGTTCATTCAATACAGAATAAGAAAACTCTCAAAACACCTAAAATTTTCCCGAAGGTCGCTCTTCTCGACCCGGAATATACGCTCACGCTCTCAAAATCAATCACGGCGGCAACGGCGGTTGATGCTCTCTCCCATTCAGTCGAGGGGTACTTTGCAAAAGGCGCTACCGTTATATCGGACGCACTCGCCGAAAAGGCCATGCTTTTTGTCGGGCGCG
This sequence comes from uncultured Oscillospiraceae bacterium, assembly GCA_934446465.1. Classification (GTDB taxonomy): domain Bacteria; phylum Bacillota; class Clostridia; order Oscillospirales; family JAAYXM01; genus CAKSEF01. The sequence continues at coordinate 4,308 of CAKSEF010000035.1, read as the reverse complement.
GACTTTCTTCACTCGCCGAGGGAAAGCTCGACGTTGCGCTCCGCGAAAAGCTCCTGCTCGGCTCAATGCTTGCAGGTCTTGTAATTTCGGTTACGGGAACGAGCTTTGTACACAGCTTCGGCTATCCGCTCACGTATTTTGAGGGAATCCCTCACGGAGAGGCGAACGCATATTTTCTCCCCGATTTTCTCAGATATATGGAGAGCACATCGCAAAACCGCGTCTCAAGAGTTCTGCGGCTGTGCGGAGTTAAGTCAACCGAGGAATTTGAAAATCTCATTCTCAATGCGGTACCGTGCGACAGACGTTTCTCGCGCGATAACGTCATGAAATACGCCAGAATCGGACTGAACGGCGCAAGCGCGAAGAAAGCGCTTTTTGAGCCTGAGCTCTCGGACGCATATGATATGTTCAAGAAATATATACGATAAAAAGCATTCCCGTGCAAAAAATGCACGGGGATATTTTTAAAAAGCACTTGACTCGGCGGTATTTTTGCTTTATAATGGTTAGGCAACTGAAAAGAGAATACCTTTTTAATTTTCGGCACGGAGAAGTACTCAAGCTGGTCGAAGAGGCGCCCCTGCTAAGGGCGTAGGTCGCGAAAGCGGTGCGGGAGTTCGAATCTCCCCTTCTCCGCCAAAGCAGAAACACCGCAATTTATTGCGGTGTTTCTGCTCATGTACCGCCCTATATTGCCGAATAATATACAGCAGGTACAAAACGGTACAAAAATTGTGTTGAAGCATCTTCCCGCATAAAATCGGATAACGCATAGTTTTGCAAAAACAAACGGGGAAAATGTTCGTTTGCGGTTTGCTTCGGCTCAGAAGTGCCGACACTGTTGCGGCCGCGAGCATTTTATTTCTCCATTATATGTATTTCTTTTTAAAATTCGCACGCAAAAACGTATCCGCACCATATAATTACATATTACCGAGCAGAATCCCCGTGCGAAATAAAAACACCGCGGTCAAACGAAATTTTCCGCAAAAATGGGGACGGCAAAAACAAAACAGTATGTGATATGCCATGGTCGTAACATGAAGGTTACGGCCTCCGTAATTAAAATTTTATTGCTCTTGCAAGTAAGCCGCAGAGACGTGCCGTATTGCAGGCAATACAAGGCGGAAAGCCCGTAGTTGTCTGCATGCGTTTCTGCGGCTTTTGTTTATATAAGGGAGGGTTATTATGAAATGCAGGTACAGGCACACATCATTTTTATTGAAAGAACGGAGTGGCTGTTGTATAATTCTTAATCACAAGTTGCCCCGCTTAAAAAGTTTCTGTTAAAACCAGAGTTATTTGCCGCGAAACTTATCCGCGCAGATGCGCCCGACAAAAGTCGGGCGCATTGCCGTTTTGGGGACTTTTCGCCGAAAACCGCCCTATCCCGCGGTTTATTTTAAGTTTTCAAGCATACGCGTAAACACTGCGGCCGCCTGCGCTCTTGTCGTGTTTGATTTCGGAGAAAAACTGCCGTCGGGGTTACCTGTCATAAGCGACTTTTCAGCCGCCCAGCTTACTGCGTCTTTCGCATAATCGGAAATATCATCGCTGTCCGTGTAGGACTTGTTTCCGTTTGCTTTTATGTCATATCCCTTGAATTTTGCGTAACGGGATATGATTGCCGCCATCTGTTCGCGGGTAATCGGCTCGTTCGGAGCGAACCGGTCTTTGGAAACACCGGAAACAATGCCGTTTGCATTTGCCCAGGCGACTGCCTTGTCATAATATCCGCCCGTTTCAATATCGATAAATAAGGAGCCTCCCGCCTGCGGTTCTTTCTCCATGCGGTAGATAGTCATTACGAACATTGCTCTGGTAACGTAGGAGTTTGGTGAAAATTCCGCTTCCGCAACCCCTTTCATCAGACCGAACTCATATGCGATTTTCACCGAGAAGTAAAACCAGTCTCTTTCCTTAACATCTCCGAACGGATTTTCCCACTCCTTGTCGGATTTTCCGGAGACTTCTTTTTGTTTCTTCTCCAATATAGCGCCGCTCACTGCGTTGATGCGGTAAGTCCACTGTGTTTTTCTGTCGGCAAAGACGAGCAGATAATACGGTGTTTTAATACCGCCGTCTACCAATGTTTCCTCCGTAAAAGTAACCCTTTCCGTACACCCGGCGTCATCAACGGCAATCTTTTTTGCGTCGGCAAGAAGGATGTATTTTTGGCAGTGGATAATATTGCCTGTCTTTGCGTCAATTTGATAGAAATATTGGTTTGTTCCCGTGTAAAACTCTAACAGATAGCAAGGTCTCCCCTGATTGCGGCTCAGTTCAACCTTGGTGAACACGATTTTTTGTGCACTCCTGTCAAGTTTGGCGTCTTTCAGCGCAATTTCCTTTGCTTCTTCCTCAGAAATAAACACGGACGCGCCGATGTCCTCTTTTTTCTTTTCCAGTATAATACCCAGCACCGCGTCTATTCGGTAAGTCCACTGTGTTTTTCTGTCGGCAAAGACGAGCAGATAATACGGTGTTTTAATGCCGCCGTCTACCAATGTTTCCTCCGTAAAAGTAACCCTTTCCGTACACCCGGCGTCATCAACGGCAATCTTTTTTGCGTCGGCAAGAAGGATGTATTTTTGGCAGTGGATAATATTGCCTGTCTTTGCGTCAATTTGATAGAAATATTGGTTTGTTCCCGTGTAAAACTCTAACAGATAGCAAGGTCTCCCCTGATTGCGGCTCAGTTCAACCTTTGTGAACACGATTTTTTGTGCACTCCTGTCAAGTTTGGCGTCTTTCAGCGCAATTTCCTTTGCTTCTTCCTCGGAAATAAATTTTACCTCATCCGCAATTACCGCAGACGCCGAATTGTCGGCAAATACCGCCGTCGGCACAAACGAAAGAAGTATCGCCGCACAGAGCAAAACCGAAAACAGTTTGTTCATTTGGTATTTCATAAACAACTCCCTCCCTTTTGTTGATCTAATGATGTCCGCAGATTTCTATTTATGCCGAAATACGAATATTCGGCGTTTTTTTCTTCCATAGGCTGCACACTCCTTTCGGATATGTAGTCATTTGTTTATATCTTCGTCAGAAGAACGAAAAAAGCGCGTCCGATTTCAAACTAACTTTGAAAACAAACGCACCCTAATAAATGCCCGCGCCCGAACGACGAAAAGGCAAACCTGTGTCTGCACCGCGGGTAACTGCAAATATCAATTTTAAACCGTAACTTCATGCTCATCAAATCCTTTCCGTAACGGCTCCTCCGCGACTTTATCGTATCATACTTTCCTCTTTTTGTCAATATTTTTGAGATTTCGGTATTTTTTACGTTTGATGCGCGAGCCTGCGCTTCCGACACAAATATATTATACGAAATCAAATATTCCCGTCTTGATCCTTTATTCTTTTTTACATCCGACTTTACCCGAAGAAATTCACCGCAAGGACGGACACGCCGAGTATTACGAGGACTGCGCCTGTTATGCGGTTCAGCGTTTTCGGCTGTGCCTTGTTCGCAAAAACCGCGGCAACTCTTGCAAAAATCAGCGTGCTTATTACACATATAACGAGAGACTCGATATCGGGTGCACCGCCGATTGCAAAATGGCTTACAGCACCCGTGAGAGCCGTTGCGCTCATTATAAATACGCTTGTTCCGACGGCCGTTTTCAGCTCGTAACCTAGCACTGACGTGAGAACGAGGAGCATCATCATTCCTCCGCCCGCACCTACGAATCCGCAGACAAAACCGACCGCCGAACCGCCGAGGACGGAGCGCACGGCTTTTTGCCTGTCGGTTGCCGCCGCAAGTCGTTTTTTCGGCTCAACAACAGGCTTCAAAATAAATTTTACGCCGAGAAGCATTGTCATAAAAACCGAAAAATTACCCATAGCCGTTTTAGGCACAATGCTTGCCACGTAGCTTCCCACCATAGTAAAGCACAGCACCGACACCATCATTATCAGCCCGTTTTTTATATCGAGATTTTTATTTTTGCCGTAAATAAACGCCGAAACGGCGCTTGCGAGGACATCGCTTGCAAGCGCGATACCTACCGCCATATATGAGTCCATTCCCAAAAACGCAATGAGCATCGGGCTTATAACCGCCGCGGCGCTCATACCTGCGAAACCCGTTCCGAGACCCGCGCCGAGTCCCGCAACGATACACACAATTATTTTAAGCATAGTTTCCCTATTCCTTTTGATTATGTTATAACATGATACCATAAATTCACGGTATCCGCAATGCCATGTTAAAGCCCCGACAGTTTTTGCTTGTATATTAGATACTGATATGGTAAAATTTAGTGGGATATGTAAAATTTTTTTACAGAAGGG
>CAKSEF010000034.1 GCA_934446465.1 uncultured Oscillospiraceae bacterium | reverse complement strand
TTTCTCACCGCTCGGCGCCCTCTTAGGCTTCAAGCCCCATCATTTCACATGAAAAACAAAAAAGGGTACTCAAATGAGTACCCTTTTTTTGTTGGTGCGAGTGATGGGACTTGAACCCATACGTCATGGACACACGCCCCTCAAACGTGCCTGTCTGCCTATTCCAGCACACTCGCATATGACGGTTGCGTACATGCAACATGATTATTATAGGGATTTTCTTCTCCGTTGTCAAGCAAAATTTCCGTTTTTTTATCAAAAAAAATTTTTTTGACGTTTATCACTACAAAACGGCGCGTCGAATATGCAATTACCGTCATATTTTATAGAAGTTTGTTCTTGAAAAGTGTCGAAATATAGGTTATAATGAAATATATTCTTTTTTTGAAACGAGGTAAGGTTTTTTATGGAGCTTCTTAAAGAGCGTATCGTAAAGGACGGTATTGTCCGCGAGGGAAACGTACTTAAGGTAGACAGCTTCTTAAACCACCAGATAGATGTGTCTCTCTTAAACGACATGGGGCGCGAGTTCTACCGTCTTTTCGGGGAGGACGGCGTAACGAAAATTTTAACAATAGAAGCATCGGGAATCGGCATTGCCTGTATCGCGGCGCAGTATTTTAATGTGCCTGTCGTCTTTGCAAAGAAGGCGGCGTCGAAAAATATTTCGGGAGATACATACAAGAGCCGAGTTCATTCTTTTACGAAGGATATTGATTATGAGATAATCGTTTCAAAGGACTTTCTGAGCTCGGACGACAGGGTTCTCATAATAGACGATTTTCTCGCAAAGGGCGCGGCGCTCATGGGGCTTATCGACATAATCGGTCAGGCGGGAGCAAAGATAGTCGGCGCGGGAATCGCGGTTGAGAAGTCGTTCCAGGACGGCGGAAAAAAAGTTCGGGAAATGGGCATACGCGTGGAGTCGCTCGCGCAGGTTTCGTCCATGACGCCCGAGCACGGGGTGGTATTTGCGGACTGAAGTCCGTGGGTATATATCAGTAATGGAGCGCAAAAAGCGCTTCGCATATTTTAAGGAGGTCAAAAAAATGGCAAAGAGACTTTTAGCACTTCTTCTCGCAGCAGTCATGGTATTCGCATTCGCTGCCTGCGGCGACAATGGCGACAAGCAGACTGAGGGCGGAGAGACAAACGCCATGAAGGCAATCGCAAAGGAAGATCTTAAGGTCGGATTCCTTTACATCGGCGACATCAACGACGGCGGTTACTCTCAGGCACACGACAAGGGCAGACTTGCTCTTGAAGAAATGGGAATATCCTGCCTCTACAAAGAGAATGTTCCCGAGAGCGCAGACTGTGAGGTTGCAATCCGCGAGCTTATCGACCAGGGCTGCAACGTAATCTATGCAACAAGCTTCGGCCATATGGAATATGCCTGCAAGGTTGCAGACGAATATCCGAACATATACTTCGGCCACGCAACGGGCTATGAAGTTCGTCCGAACCTCTCCAACTACATGGGCAGAGTTATTGAGCCGAGATACCTTGCCGGTATCGTAGCGGGCATGAAGACAAAGTCGAACAAAATCGGCTATGTCGCAGCTATGCAGATTCCGGAAGTTATCCGCGGCTGCAACGCATTTACACTCGGCGTACAGTCCGTAAACCCGGATGCTGAAGTAGACCTTATCTGGACAAACACATGGTATGACCCGGCTGTTGAGAAGCAGGCCGCAAACGAGCTCCTCGACAAGGGCTGCGACGTTATCGCACAGCATCAGGACTCCACGGCATGCCAGCTCGCTGCACAGGAAAAGGGCGCATTTGCTATCGGCTACAACACACCGACGCCTGACGCTGCACCGAAGGCATACCTCACGGCTCCGATATTCAACTGGGCTAAGTTCTATGTTGACGACGTAACGAAGATTATGAACGGCACATGGGTTGCAGGCTCCTACTGGGAAGGCCTCAAGTCCGGCTGGGTCGGCCTTGACGACCTCTCAAGCCTCGTTGCAGAGGGCACGGCAGAGAAGGTTGAGGAAGCTAAGAACGCTATAATGGACGGTTCTCTCAAGCTCTTCTCCGGCGAAGTATACGACAACGAAGGAACACTCCGCGGAAAAGACCTTACCGACGAAGAAATCTACAACATGACATGGCTCGTTAAGGGCGTCAACGGCAAAGTTGACGCGAAGTAATAAGCTTTGACATTTTTGAGGGGCTTAAGGAAACCTTTAAGCCCCTCGGTTTCAAAAGAGGTACAACTTTTTGTGTATCTCTTTTGAAGCTTTTTAAAAACAGACCCTGCAGACTTAAAAAGCGGAAGCGCCGTGTTCGGGAGCTTTTTGAGCCGCGGGATTTACCTATTTGAATGAAAGGCGGGAAAGATATGCCGAATACGCCGTGCATAGAAATGCAGGGAATATGCAAGTCGTTCGGAAGCGTCAAGGCAAACAAAAACGCTTCTCTTGAAGTGGTAGAGGGCGAGATACACGCGCTTCTCGGAGAAAACGGCTCCGGAAAAAGCACGCTCATGAATATGCTCTCGGGAATTTATGCGCCGGACGCAGGCACCATAAAAATAAAGGGTGAAGCCGTAAACTTCACGTCTCCGCACGACTCCATCGCCGCAGGAATAGGCATGGTGCATCAGCATTTTAAGCTCGTGGAAATAATGACCGCCGCGGAGAACATAAGCTCCGGCGGCGAGCGCGGTTTTTTCCGCCGTCATGACCGCATAAACAAGAAGATAGAAGACCTCTGCGAGAAGTACGGTCTTGACCTTACGCCCGACAAGAAGGTATATACCATGTCGGTAGGAGAGAAGCAGACCGTCGAAATCGTGAAAATGCTCTACCGCGGAGCGAATATGTTCATTCTTGACGAGCCGACTGCGGTTCTGACACCGCAGGAGACGAACGTGCTGTTTGACATACTGCGGAACATGAAGAAGCGTGGGTGTGCCATTATCATCATAACTCATAAATTAAACGAAGTAATGGAAATAAGCGACAGAGTAACCGTACTCCGTGCAGGCGAGACGGTCGGAACGGTCAACACGCGCGACACAAACCCGAAGGAGCTTACAGAGCTCATGGTCGGAAAGCCTGTCGAGCTGAAAATCGAACGCTCCGAGCCGAAGCTCTCGGAAAAGCCCGTTCTTGTCGTTGACAAGCTCTGCTGTGAGAACGACCTCGGGCGCAAGGTGCTCTCCGATTTCTCGTTCACCGTAAACGGCGGCGAGATTCTCGGCGTTGCGGGAATTGCGGGAAGCGGGCAGAAGGAGCTTTGCGAGACGATTGCGGGGCTTGAAAAATCCTCGGGCGGAAGCGTTAAGTTCCTCGGCGAGGAAATTCTCGGACTCTCCCCTATCGATATTCTCCGCCGCGGAGTTTCGATGTCGTTCGTGCCGGAGGACAGACTCGGCATGGGTCTTGTTGCGGGAATGGACATAACGAACAACGTCATGCTCCGTTCATTCAAGAAGAAAAAGGGCATTTTTGTCGACCGTGCGGAGAACAAACGCCGTGCGGAGGAGATTGTGGAACGCTATAACGTATCCACTCCGAGCGTAAACCACGTACTCAAGAAGCTCTCGGGCGGAAACATACAGAAGGTTCTGCTCGGGCGCGAGGTTGAGCTCAACCCGATTCTGCTTATAACGGCATACCCCGTCCGCGGGCTTGACATAAACGCATCATATAATGTATACGACATACTCAACGACCAGAAAGCAAACGGCGTTGCGATACTCTTTATCGGCGAGGACCTTGACGTTCTGCTTGCGCTGTGCGACAGGCTTCTTGTCATGCACGACGGCGAGGTAATGGACATTGTAGACCCGAAAAAGGTTACGAAGGAAGAAGTCGGGCTTCTCATGCTCGGACACCGGCCCGATGACAAAAAAGGCGGGGAGGAAGAAAAATGCTGAGAATAGTAAGAAAACCCGAGCCTTCGGCAAAAAAGGCGATTCTTTCGCAGATAATTTCCGTTGTTGCGGCGCTCTGCGCGGCGGCGATTATCATGCTTATAATAGGCATTAACCCGCTTAAGTTTTATTCCGAGCTCATAAACGGAGCACTTGCGACGAAGTACCGCGTAAGCGCAACGCTCAACAAGGCGATTCCGCTCGTAATACTTTCGCTCGGAACACTCGTCGCGTTCAAGATGAAGTTCTGGAACATCGGCGCCGAGGGGCAGATGTGCATGGGCGCATTCGGCGCGGCGTACTTCGCGCTGAACTTCTCATATCTCCCCGCGTACATACTCCTTCCGCTTATGGCGCTGGCGGGGCTTGTGTGCGGAGGCATATGGTCGCTTATACCCGCGCTTTTAAAAGTAAAATTCGGCACAAACGAAACTCTCGTTACGCTCATGCTCAACTACATTGCGCTTCGGTGGATAACGTATCTCCAGTACGGGCCGTGGCGCGAGGGCGGATTCCCGAAGATACCCACGTTCAAGCCGAATGCGGTTCTTCCGAGCGTTTTCGGAATACATATCGGCTGGATAATCGCGCTCGTGCTTACGCTTGTTGTTTATATCATGATGTCGAGGACTAAATTCGGCTATGAGATATCCGTTCTCGGCGAAAGCCGTGCGACGGCGCGTTATGCGGGCATCAACGTGCGCCGTGTAACGGTTTGGGCGGTCATCATTTCGGGTGCGCTCTGCGGGCTTGCGGGAATGATTCAGACCTCCGCCGTTGAGAAGACGCTGACGGAGCAGTTCACGGGCGGTCTCGGATTCACCGCCGTTATAACAACGCATATAGCGCGGCTCTCACCGCCTGCGGTTATAGTAACGTCGTTCCTGTTCGCGGTTCTGCTTGCGGGAGGGAGCTTCCTTGAAACCTCGATGAAAATTCCGAACTCGATGATATACGCGCTTCAGGCGGTCATCATATTCTTCGTTCTCGGAAGCGAGTTCTTCTTAAATTATAAAATTGTACGCCGTGCAGGGAAAGGAGATGCGAAGTAATGGGCGGATTTCTTATTGCGACAGCGCTTTTTCTGCAAACGGTTGCCCAGCTCGGAACTCATGTTCTGTTCGGCACACTCGGCGGAATACTCTTTGAAAAGGTTGGCAACATGAACCTCGGTATCGAGGGCATGATGCTCCTCGGCGCGGCGACGGGCTTTGCCGTTGCCTACAACACGCAGAACGCGCTTCTTGCGGTCATCGCATCGGGACTTGCGGGTGCGGCGGGTGCGCTTATATATGCGATAATCACGATTACGCTCCGCGGAAATCAGGTAGTTACGGGACTTGCGCTCACGACGTTTGGAAGCGGTGCGGCAGGTCTTATAGGTATGTCGGTTGCGGGCGTTCCGCTTCCGGAGAATGTAACGAGCGTTCTCGGAATACACAGAATCCCCGTGCTTGCGGATATCCCGATTGTCGGGAAAATGCTCTTTGAGCAGAGTCCGTTCGTTCTCGGCGCGATTATTCTTGCCGTTGTTCTGTATATCTACTACAAATACACAAATATCGGGCTTAATGCGCGCGTTGTGGGAGAGAGTCCCGCGGCGGCGGACGCATCGGGAATAAACGTATCGCTTTATAAATACCTCCATGTGCTTGCGGGAGGCTTCCTCTGCGGAATCGGCGGAGGGTACTTCTCAATGGTATATGTCGGAAAATGGCAGATTGACCTCACGGCGGGCGCGGGCTGGATTTCCGTCGCGCTTATAATCTTTGCTATGTGGAACCCGCTCCGCGCAATACTCGGCGCGTATCTCTTCGGCGCGGTGCGAGGTCTTACATTCAAGCTCCAGAGCGGGCTTGTGATATTCGGTCATACCGTCTCCGTATCGGCACAGATACTCGATATGGCACCGTATATTGTAACAATACTTGTTCTTATGTTTATAACAATGAAGAACAGGCGCGAATACAGCGCACCCGAAAGTCTCGGTACGCCGTATTTCAGAGAAAACAGATAAGGAGAAGAAAAAGATGCTTTACATCATTGACACTGCAAACCTTGAACACATACGCCACCTCGTTGAATATTATCCGGTGGCGGGCGTAACTACAAACCCGACGATTATTTCAAAGGAACACACGGATTTCCTCAAGCTTATAAGAGAGATACGCGGGATAATAGGCGACAACAGAATGCTCCACGTTCAGATAACGGGCAAAAAGGCGGACGAGATAATTTACGAGGCACGCAAGATACGCGAGTATGTCGGCGGAAACTTCTACGTCAAAATCCCGATATGTGAGGAAGGTCTCCGTGCGACGATGAAGCTCAAAGAAGAGGGCTTTAACGTAACGATGACGGCTATCTTCACTCAGCAGCAGGCTCTTATCGCCGCAAAGGCAGGCGCGGATTTCGTTGCGCCCTACGTCAACAGGCTCGACAACATCGTATCCGACGGCGTAAGCGTAGTTACCGAAACGGTCGAGATGTTCAAAAATCAGGGCGTAGACTGTCAGGTGCTTGCGGCAAGCTTCAAGACGCCTGAGCAGATTCACAAGGTAGCGATGGCGGGATGCCAGGCGGTTACGCTCAGTGCAGAGCTTTTCTCCTCCCTCCTGTACCACCCGATGACGAACAAGGCAATCTACGATTTCACACAGGATTGGAACAGCGTCTACGAAGGAAAAACAATCGCGGATATGTTCTCGGGAAAATAAGAATTTAAATGGCGGGAGTTCTGCAAAATGCAGAACTCCCGCCTGAGTTTCGGTCCGGGCTTTTTTGCGGTCCGGGCTTTTTTGCCTGTCCCCTACTGTAGGTTGAATGAGGATTTGAGCTTAGCCGCCGCACCGCTTTCTATAAGCGCGGGAGATGCAAGGAGCTCTTCCGTACACGGAACAAAAGCCCCGCAGACCTCCGCGCCGTCCGAGAAATTATCGGAAACGAGACAGAACGCGCCGTCGGACAGGTAGAGCGCGGAGTCTGAGTCCTTCGGATGCGATGGTATATACGCAAGGAGCGATTCAAGAGAATCAAAAATCACGGCGCGCCTTTTTACCCGTTCAAGCTCGGCAAAGAGCATGAGCCCGCACGAGTTTACATATGCGTCCACGCATACGCCGTCATTGAAGTCTGCGCCGAATGCCTCGCGCGCAAGCGTGTTTGCAAGCTCACCCGAAAAACCTCCGCGGCGTTCCAACTCGTCTTTCCCGAAAAACGCTGCGACAACGCCGTCCCGAATTTTTTGCACCTGCATATCTGTTTATCCCCTTTTCTTATGTATGTACCATAATTATATATCCGCGCGATTATTATTTAAATGCAAAACTTTTTCCAAAACAGGTGAAACCTGATCGGTTTCGGATGTGTCATTATGGATGAAAGGGAAATTCCCGTAAAGAAAGAGAGGTAAAAAAATGAAGAAATTAACAGCGGCGGTATTATCCGCAATCATGCTTACGATGTTCGCGTTCTGCGCGGATACGGCTCCCATAAAAACTCCCCGCGGAGACGGAATGTCGGCAATGCTGACCGTAACCGAAACGGGCGACGGCTACATAGTCGGAACAACTGATGAAAAAAGACCGCTTCGCCTTAACGTAAGTTCCGAAACCGTAATTATCGACGCGAAGACGGGTGCATCGCTCTCGATTTCCGACATCGCAAAAGGCTCGGTTATTTCGGCGGAATATTCGGAGAACATGACAAAGAGCATCCCCGCTCAGACAAATGCGTACCTTATCGCAGTCAATGTTAAAAAGGATGCCGTAAACCTTGTTACGGTTGACGAAGTTGAAACAGACAAAGACGGAAACGTAGTGGTAACCGACAACTCGCGCGATCTTGTTCTTCGCATTCTGAAAAACGCGCGGGTTCTTCCGTACAGAACAAAAAATATTGTAAAAGCATCCGATATTAGAGTCGGAGATACGCTTGTCGCATGGTATGACGTTGTTACAATGAGCATCCCCGCACAGGCGAATACGGAAAAAGTCGTCATTGTCCGCTCGGCCGAGGGCGCCCCGAGCGCATGGGCAAAGGAAGACATCGATTCGGCATTTTCCGTAGGTGTTGCGGAGAGTTTAAGCTCGTCATGGCGCGAGGACATATCAAGGCTCGATTTCTGCACGCTCGTATACAACGCTCTCGACAAGGCAAAGGGTATGCCTCGGGCAAAGCTTGCCGAGAACCCGTTTGACGATGTACAGAACCCGAAGGTAAACTCGCTCAGCTTCACCGGAATAGTAAACGGCAAAGGTAATAAGAAGTTTGCACCGAACGACAAGATAACGCGCGAGGAAGCCGCCGCTGTCGTATTCCGTGCGGCAAAATATGCGGAAGTTTCGGCGGGTACGGAAAAAGAGACGGCATACAAGGACTTCTCCTCCGTCTCCGATTGGGCGCGCGAATCGGTAACGGGCCTCTCAAAGCTCGGAATAATGAAGGGCGACAACAACGGAAACTTTGCCCCGAAGGCAAACTACACCTCCGAGCAGGCGACAGTTACCGCACTCAGACTCTATAACACAATCAAGAAATAAGAAAAAAACAGAAAAACCGCCGTCCGGCCCGCATCGGGCAGACGGCGGTTTTGCACTTTTATGCCTTAAAACGCCTTGTACTTCTTGACAACCGCACATAAATAGGATAAAATTTTTTAATGCAGTATTGTATATTTTTATAAAGGCAGAGTGAATTTAATGGAAAAGATAACGGCCCCGCGCGGAACGAAAGACGTTCTCCCCGAGGAGTCGCGTTCGTGGCAGATTCTGGAGGGAAAGCTCAGGGAGCTTGCCCACCGCTTCGGTTTCCGCGAAATACGCTTCCCCACGTTTGAGGACGCCGCGCTCTTTGACCGCGGAGTAGGAGATACAACGGACGTTGTTCAGAAAGAAATGTACGATTTTAACGATAAGGGCGGCCGCCATATTGCCCTTCGCCCCGAGGGTACGGCAAGCGTCGTGCGGAGCTTTATCGAAAACTCCCTCTATGCAAAGGGACTTCCGCTCAAGGTCTATTACATAGCCCCGAATTTCCGCTATGAGAAACCTCAGGCGGGCAGACTCCGCGAGCATCACCAATTCGGAGTCGAGTATTTCGGGAGCGCGGACGCGTCTGCCGATGCGGAGGTAATCTCGCTTGCGGCGACGATGCTCTCCGAGCTCGGGATAGAGGACGTTAAGCTCCATATAAACTCGTGCGGATGCAAGGAATGTCGGCGTGAGTACCACGCCGCGCTCAAAAAATATTTCGAGTCGAGAAAGAGCGAGCTGTGCAATACGTGCAGAGACCGCCTTGAGCGCAACCCGATGCGTATTCTCGATTGCAAGAGCGAGGTCTGCAAAGAAATCTCAAAGGGTGCTCCGAAAATTTCGGACTTCCTATGCGATAACTGCCGTGAGCATTTCGAAAAGCTTCAGGAATATCTCACGGAGACGGGGATTGCGTTTGAGATTGACCCGATGCTCGTCCGCGGGCTTGACTATTACACAAACACGGTATTCGAGTTTGTTTCGGGAAGTCTCGGCGCGCAGTCTGCCGTCTGCGGCGGCGGAAGATACAACGGACTCGTGGAAAGCCTCGGCGGGCCGCAGACGCCCGGATTGGGCTTCGGGTGCGGTATCGAGCGTCTCATGCTCACGCTTGAGGCGGCGGGAAAGCTCCCGAACGATGCGCTCGTGCCCGATATATTCATCGCATACGCAGACCCGGACGCGGAAGCGCTGTCGCATAAGCTCGTGTATGAGCTTCGCCGTCTCGGGATAAGCGCGGAGCGCGACACGACGGGACGTTCGCTCAAGGCGCAGATGAAGTACGCCTCAAAGCTCGGCGCGGTGCGCTCGCTTGTAATAGGCGGAGACGAGATTAGTTCAAAAAAAGCCGTAATAAAGAACATGGAGAGCGGAGAACGCACGGAGTGTGCGCTCTCGGCAGAAGATATAGCGAAGGAGTGCTCAAAATAATGGAAAACACCACGGGAATGAAAAGAACGGCATATTGCGGTACGTTCCGCGCCGGGAACATAGGCGAGGAGGCAACGGTCTGCGGCTGGGTGCAGAGAATGAGAAACCTCGGCGGACTCATATTCATCGACCTGCGCGACCGCTCGGGCATAGTCCAGTGTACGTTTGACGAGGCGGAAAACGCGGAGCTTTTCAAAAAGGCGTTCACGGTAAGGAGCGAGTTCGTTCTCGCGGTGCGCGGTAAGGTAAGAAGCCGCGGCGAGGGCGCGATAACCGACAGAATCCCGACGGGCGCGGTTGAAATCCTGGCGTCCGATATGAGAATACTCTCAAAGGCTAACACACCTCCGTTTGAAATAGTGGAAAACAGCGATGTAAACGACGTTTTAAGGCTCAAATACAGATATCTTGACCTGCGCCGTCCCGATATGCAGAGGCTTATCGCACTCCGCCACAGGATAACGAAAATCGCCCGCGATTATTATGACGACAACGGTTTTTACGAAATAGAAACACCGATACTCACAAAATCAACACCCGAAGGCGCGCGCGACTATCTCGTACCCTCGCGCGTTCACCCGGGAAAATTCTATGCGCTCCCGCAGTCGCCGCAGCAGTACAAACAGCTTCTCATGCTTGCGGGCTTTGACCGCTATATGCAGATAGCGCGCTGTTTCCGCGATGAGGACCTCCGCGCCGACCGCCAACCCGAGTTTACTCAGATTGACGTTGAAATGTCGTTTGCGGATGTCGATGATGTTATAACGGTAAACGAAGGCTTTGTCGCCGAGCTTTTCAAAAAGGTTCTCGGACGCGACATACAGCTCCCGCTCAAGCGCATGACATACAGCGAGGCGATGGAACGCTTCGGTTCGGATAAGCCGGACACGCGCTTCGGCTTTGAGCTTCAGGACATTTCCGACATCGCCAAGACCTGCGGTTTCAAGGTGTTCTCCTCTGCTGTTGAGGGCGGCGGAAGCGTCCGCATGATAAAGATCGACGGCGGCGCAAAATTTGCACGCAAGGAGATAGACGGACTTGCCGAGTGGGTAAAGACCTACCGTGCAAAGGGTCTTGCATGGCTTAAGCTCTCCGACGGCGCAATGTCGGGAAGTTTTGCAAAGTTCCTGACCGAGGACGAAGTAAACGCAATAATCAAACGCGCCGACGCACACGACGGCGACGTTATATTCGTAGTGGCAGACTCAAACGACGAGGCAGTCAAGGCATCTCTCGGCGCGCTCCGCTGTGAGTGTGCAAAGCGTCTCGGCGTAATAGACAAGGACAGGTTCGATATATTCTGGATTGTCGAGTTCCCGCTGTTTGAGTACTCCGAGGAGGAGAACCGCTATGTTGCAAAGCACCACCCGTTCACGGCGCCGATGGACGAGGACGTGGAAATCATGATGAGCGACCCGCAGAACGCCCGCGCAAAGGCATACGACCTCGTAATAAACGGCAACGAGGCGGGCGGCGGCTCGATAAGAATACATTCGTCCGACCTTCAGGAGAAGATGTTTGAAGCTCTCGGATTCACAAAAGAGGAAGCGCTTTCGCGCTTCGGGCATATGATAGAGGCGTTCTCCTACGGCGCACCCCCGCACGGCGGAATGGCGTTCGGGCTTGACAGGCTTGTCATGCTCCTCGGCGGAACGGACTCTATACGCGATGTAATTGCGTTCCCGAAGGTTCAGAACGCATCGGAAATTATGATGGCATCGCCCGACTTTGTAGAAGATGTTCAGCTTACCGACCTGCACATCGCCGTTACCGAAAAGGAAAAAGATGAATAATTCTTCACATACTGTTAACAAAAACGGCACTGAAACGTGATATATATAATATAGGGTGCGGGAGAGAGCTTTTTGCCCGCACTCACTGTATGACAGGAGTTTGAGGAAGAATGATACAGATTAAAAATCTTGTGAAGCGTTACGGCTCCAAGGAAGCCGTAAAAGGCATTTCATTTTCCGTGGAACGCGGTGAAATTGTCGGATTTCTCGGGCCAAACGGCGCGGGAAAGAGTACGACCATGAACGTGCTTACGGGATATCTCTCCGCAAGCGGGGGAAGTGCGTCGATAGACGGCTTTGACGTGCTCGACGACGCAATGGAAGCGCGCAAAAGAGTGGGATATCTCCCCGAACAGCCCCCCCTCTACCTTGATATGACCGTTGACGAGTATCTGAACTTCGTCTATGAGCTGAAAAAGGCAAAGGACGAGCGCGAACAGCACATTTCGCACATATGCGGGCTTGTCGGGCTTACGGACGTGCGGAAAAGGCTTATAAAAAACCTTTCAAAAGGCTATCGCCAGCGCGTGGGAATTGCTCAGGCGCTTATCGGAAACCCGGACGTTCTGATTCTCGACGAACCGACCGTGGGGCTTGACCCGAACCAGATAATAGAAATACGCAATCTGATAAAAGACCTCGGAAAGGACAGGACGGTAATCCTCTCCACGCACATAATACCCGAGGTGGCAGCCGTATGCAAGCGCGTAATCGTCATAAACGAGGGGAAAATCGTCGCTGACGATACGGTGGAAAACCTCATGAGAGGCGTGGGCGACGGCAGCAGATTCGAGGTAACTACCGAGGGCGAGAGCATTAAAGCCCTCTGCGCCCTGAGCTCCGTTTTCGGAGTTACGGAGGTTCGGTGCGGAAACGGAAATTACATCATTACCGCCGAAAACGGTGCGGACATACGCAAGAGCGTATTCTATGCACTCGCGGACGCCGACCTGCCGATACTCTCGTTTAAGCCGGTCAGCGCTTCGCTCGAGGACGTTTTCAGAAGCCTTACAAAAAAGAAAGGCGGGGAAGAATAATGACAGCCGTATTCAAACGCGAGCTTCGCGCATACTTCACAGGCGGTACGGGGTACGTTTTCTGCGCCGTATTCGTCCTCATTATGAACATATTCTATTACATCAGCAGTGTGGCCCAGTATAAGAGCGATTTCCTCTACATATTCAACGTCATGCTCATCGCTCTTGTTTTCCTTATTCCTATTATGACCATGCGTATATGGAGCGAGGAGAAGAAGCAGAAAATAGACCAGCTCCTGCTCACCGCGCCCGTAAATACGACCGATATTGTGCTCGGAAAGTTCTTTGCGGCTATGTGCGTTTTCCTTATCGCACTCGCATTTACGCTTGTTTATCCGCTCCTTTCCGTGATATGGGGAACGCCTCAGTTCGGAATAGTCCTCGGCAATTACATTGCGATTATACTTGCCGCGGGCGCATATATCGCAATTTCGCAGTTTATGTCGTCGCTCACGGAAAGCCAGATAATATCTGCGCTTTTGTCAATGTTCACGCTCTCCGTGTTCCTGCTTTTGAATATCGGCGTATACGGCGCGAAGAACGACGCGGTCTCGGCGGTGCTGTCGTTTCTCTCGATAATAACGCGCTACACGAGATTTTATTCGGGAATATTCTCCCTTGCGGATATTGTATATTTCATAAGTCTTACGGTGCTGTTTATATTTCTCACGTCCCGCGTGATTGAAAAGCGCCGCTGGAGCTGATTGCGGGAGGAGAAACAATATGAAATTTTCATTTAATGCAAGAAAGTTCAAATACGGAACTGCGGGAACAATGTTTGTCGCACTGTTTATCGCCGTTCTAATCGTTGTGAATATTTTGGCGCAGTTCTTGACCGACCGCTTCTCGCTTAAGCTGGACATGACCGAGTCCGGACAGTACAGCTTAACCTCGGAAACGAAGGAGCTCCTCTCCTCACTTGAGTCGGACGTAAACATTTATATCCTGTCCAAACGCGCCGACTTTGAAAAGAACGACGTATTAAAAGGCATCCTCGAAACCGTGCAGAGATACAACAGCGCCTCAAACGGCCGTGTGAAATACGAATTTATTGACCCGCAAAATAACCCGGCATTCTTTGCCAAACACGAAAAGGCGAAAAATTCCGGCTCGAACCCGATTGTGGTGGAGAGCGATAAGCGATATATCGTCCTCAAGGGCGGAGAGTTTGCGTATCAGTATCAGAACGATAAATCGGGAAAGGTGTACCACTCGACCGAGCAGGAGATATCGGGAGCAATTCTGTACGTTACGTCAAAGGAAGTAACGGGAGCGGGATTTGTAACGGGACACGGCGAAATTGAACCCGACGCGCTGAAGGACACATTCTCGGGCAATAACTACGAGGTAAGTACAGTCGATTTGCTCTCCGAAGTGCCCGACAGCATAACAAACCTCGTAATCTCCTCGCCGTCCGCCGACTTCACGGCACAGGAGATAGAAAACCTTGATAAATACATGAAGCGCTTCGGCAATACGCTCTATGTATTCTGGGGTGCGGACGTACCCTCCTGCCCCGTTCTTGAGCGCTATCTCGCCGAGTGGGGAATTAAATTTGAGTCGTATATCGTGTGCGACGGCACACAGGCGTATCTTTCCGAGTCGAATATAGTCCCCGATGTGGTAAACGGCGACGTTGTAAACAAGGACGAAAAGGAACAGCTCATGGTAATTTCGCCCGCAACACGCCCCGTAACACCGCTGTTCACGGAAAAGGACTATATGCGGACGATTACGCTTCTCAATTCGTCTAAATCCTCATACGGAAAGCTCCTTTCCGCAGATAAGAAAATATCGACGCTTGCGAAGGAAAGCGGAGACGCTCAGGGCCCGTTCACCGTAGGAATGGTAACCGAGAAGCTCGACGGCACACTCCTTTCAAGCGGTTCCCCGGTTGAAGATAAGGTAACGCGCGTGTTCGCATTCGGCTCATACGCGCTTGCGGCAAACGATGTGGTAGGCGTGTCGCGCTCGTTCAACAGCAGGCTCCTTGCGCAGATTGTGAGCTATGCAAACCCGAACACGCTCACAATGAACATTGAACCGAAGACGGAGATAAAATACGACCTCAACATAACTGAGGGCGGAGCAAGAGTTCTGTTCGCCGTTTTGGTTGTAATAATTCCGCTTCTCATACTCGCGGCGGGCATTGCCGTGTTTATTATCCGCAAAAACAAATAAGCGTTTTTTAGGAAGTGTCTGTCAATGAAACAGTTTAAGCCCGTAATAATAACGGCCGTTGTGCTCGTCATCATAGCCGCCGCAGCCTTTGCCGCGGTAAAGCTCATCCCCGCCGCCGATGACGGCGGTGATGTGAACGGGGACGGCATTCTCTCGGAGGGCTCAATAAGAATAATCGACCGCTCGTCGCAGGACGTCGAATCCGTGGAGATAACAACGGACTCAGGCGAGGTTTTCGTAATCGACTACGCACCCGACAGCACGGGCAGCAGGGTCGGGAGTATGCGGGGCGCGGATAAGCTCCTCAAATATAACGAGGACGAAATGACAACCCTCAGCGGGTATGTAGGGCTTTTAACCGCGGTTGACGAAGTCGGCGAGGGGAACGACGCCGACTACGGCTTTGACACACCGAAACGCATACTCGATATCACGTTTAAGGGCGGAGAGAAAAAACGCCTGCTCATCGGCGACGAAACCCCGCTCGGAACGGGAATTTACGTAAAGCTCGCCGATAAAGGAACAATATATACAATCGGCGGAATGACAATGTCGGTTCTGATGAAAACGAAGCAGGACTACCGCGACTTCACGCTTTTTGACAAAATAAGCTCATCGGACGACATAACGCGCGCCGAGCTTTTGCGCGCGGGCAAGGAGACCCTCGCCGTCGTCCGCAAGGCAGACGCGGACGAGACGCTTGCCGACAGCACACAGGAATCACTCCGCGCAAAGTACGAGATTACGTCTCCGATAAAATGCGACGCAAGCCCCGACACCGTCGGAAGCGCTTTCCTCGATAAGATAATCGCAATTTCCGCGCTTGAGCTTGCCGAGGACTACCCCAAGAACTTGAAGCAGTACGGGCTTGAAAACCCCGCAAAGATTAAGTTCTCCGCGCACGACGGACAGGAGGTTACACTGCTGGTCGGCGACCGCGCGCCGTCAGGCGGGAGATACGTCATGCGCGAGGGCGTTCCGAGCGTAGTCATAACGGAAAACGATATTGACTTCCTCAATATAAGCCATGTGGATATCATGACAAAACTGATATTTTTCTATAACTCGTCCGAGGTTAAGAGCATCGACTATGCGCTCGGCGGGAAAAACCATACGCTTGCGCTTTCAATAAAGGACAACTCGCTTACAGGAGTCCTTGACGGAAAAACGCTTGAGGGAAAGAATGCGACAAACCTGTTCCTCAGAACGGTCAGATTCACCGCGGCGGGAGAAGCCGTCGGCGCGCGGAATGAACAGACCGAGGTGCGCATAACAATAACGCTTAAGAACGGGAAAAAGAAAACGCTTGAGCTTTGCCGAATGAACGAGCGTCAGTACTCCGCGAAAATCGACGGAAAAAAGGCGCAGTTCATCGTCGGTGTGGACGAGGTGCACGAGCTTACCGAGGCGTTCGAGCTTCTTTCCAAGGGAGAAAATATCCCCGATATGTTCTGATAAAACAGGCGGTGCAAATTTTTGCACCGCCTGTTTTGCTCTTGTATTGAAAAAAGAAACGTGATATTATTGTAATGAATAAACTGTCAGAAAGGCAAGTGAGGCGGCATAATGTTTTCACGAGTGAACGCGTTCGGGTTTTCCGGCGCAGAGGGATATCCCGTAACGGTTGAGTGTTCAATCTCAAACGGACTCCCCGCTTTCGATATAGTCGGGCTTCCCGATACCGCGGTCAAAGAATCGCGCGACCGCGTCCGCGCCGCCGCAAAAAACCTTGACATAGAGTTCCCCAAGGGCAGAATAACCGTGAACCTCGCCCCCGCAGATACGAAAAAGGAGGGCGCGCTGTATGACCTTCCCATTCTCCTTTCGATTCTGCGCGCGGACGGAAAAGTCCCCGAGCCGTCTCCCGATTCGGCGTACCTCGGCGAGCTTTCGCTGTCGGGAGAGCT